>NZ_VOSR01000047.1:0-68283 GCF_007997345.1 Mitsuaria sp. TWR114 | reverse complement strand
CGAGATCCGGGGCAAGGGCGATCCCATCCAGCTCGACTACCGCGTCGAGAAGACCGACGGCGGCTGGAAGATCTATGACGTGAACGTGCTGGGCATCTGGTTGGCCGACCAGTACCGCAACAGCTTCGCGCAGGAGATCAATGCCAAGGGCATCGACGGCCTGATCAAGTCGCTGGCCGAGCGCAACGCCCGCCCCGCGCCGGCCGCCTCCGCCGCCAAGAAGGGCTGAGGCGATGCTCAAGCTGCCGTCGCGGCTGCGCCTGGACAACGCGCCCGAGGAATGGGCGCGGCTCGAGGGCGCGCTGCGCGCCGAACTGGCGCAGGTCGGCAATGCGGCCGGTCGCGGCATCACGCTGGACGCGAGCGGCCTGAACGACTTCGACTCCGCCGCGCTCAGCCTGCTGCTCAGCGCGCTGCGCCTGTGCGGCCAGGACGGCTGGCAGCTGACGCTGCAGCAGGCGCCGCGCGAGTTGCGTGAACTGGCCCGGGTCTACGCGCTGGAGCATCTGTTCTGGCCTGACGTCGCGGCGCCCGCCGAGATGGCATGACGAGCCAGCACCAATGACGACGGGCCGCGATCAGCGCGTCGGCTTTCTGGGTGGCCGCTTTCGGCGCCGGGCGCCGGGCGCCGGGTGCGGACCGGCCGCCTACTGCGCGTAGCGCTTGGTCCGCAGGTTGCGCTTGATCTCCTGCAGCATCGGCCGCAGGTTCTCGCCCAGGCGCAGCGCGACGCCGGTGGTCAGCACGTCCACCACGATCAGGTGCAGCAGCCGCGACACCATCGGGCTGTAGCGGTCGTAGTCCTCGGGGTGGTCGACGGCCAGCAGCACCTGACCGGGCAGCTGTCCCATCTGCGCCAGCGGGGAGCCACTGGCGGTGATGATGATGGTCGTCGCGCCCTTCTTGCGGGCGATCTCGGCGGCGTCCATCAGGTCGCGGCTGCGGCCCGAGTTGGAGATGATCACCGCGCAGTCGCCGCTGTCCAGCATGGTCGCGCTCATCAGCTGGACGTGGCCGTCACTGCACGCGAAGGTGTTCACCCCCAGGCGGAAGAACTTGTGCTGCGCGTCCTGCGCCACGATGCCGGAGTTGCCGACGCCATAGAACTCGATGCGGCGGTGCTGGCGCGCCGCCTCCGACAGCGCCGTGATGGCGCGCTCGAAGGCATGGCTCGCCGCGTCGTTGCGGTAATGGAGCAGCGCCGCCACCGCGTTGTCCACCACCTTGACGATCAGGTCACCGGGCTTGTCGTCCTCGTCGACGGCGCGGTGCACGAAGGGCACGCCCTCGTTGACGCTGCCGGCCAGCTTCAGCTTGAAGTCGGCCAGCCCGTCGTAGCCCACGCTGCGGCAGAAGCGCACGACGGTGGGCTTGCTCACGTGCGAGCGGTCGGCGAGCTCGCTGACCGGCAGGTTCGCGAACGAGCGCGGATCCGCCAGCAGCAGCTTGGCGACCCGCTGCTCCGCCGGCGGCAGTGCCGGCAGCGCGGCCTTGATGCGTTCGAGCATGCTCATCGCGTCAGCATTCCTCGATCCATGAATGGCCGTCGCGCGCCACCAGCGCGCTCGAGGCCGGCGGGCCCCAGCTGCCGGCGACGTAGGTGCGCGGGCCGGTGCTGTCCTGCTTCCAGAAGTTGAGGATGGGCTCGACCCAGCGCCAGGCCTGCTCCTGCTCGTCGCTGCGCACGAACAGGTTCAGGCGCCCCGCGATCGCGTCCAGCAGCAGCCGCTCGTAGGCGCCCACGCGGGTGTGGGCGAAGGCCTTGTCGAAGTCCAGGTCCAGCGAGACCGGGCTCAGCGCCTCGTTGCTGGAGCCGCCCTTGTTGGCCATCAGCTGCAGCTCCAGGCCGTCCTCGGGCTGCAGCTTGATGATCAGCCGGTTGGGGCAGCTGCCGCCCGGGAAGATCGGATGCGGCACCGGACGGAAGTTGATGACGATCTGCGCGTCGCGCGCCGCCAGGCGCTTACCGGTGCGCAGGTAGAAGGGCACGCCGGCCCAGCGCCAGTTCTGGATCTCGGTCTTGAGCGCGACGAAGGTCTCGGTGTGGCTGTCGGCGGGGATCTTGCCCTCGTCGAGGTAGCCCGGCACCTGCCTGCCATCGACATTGCCGGCGCGGTACTGGCCGCGTACCACGTCGCGTGCGACGCTCTCGGCGGTGAAGGGCTTGAGCGCGCGCAGCACCTTGAGCTTCTCGTCGCGGATGGCGTCGGCGTCGTTGGAGGAGGGCGCCTCCATCGCGATCATCGTCAGCAGCTGCAGCGCGTGGTTCTGGATCATGTCGCGCAGCGCGCCGGTGCCGTCGTAGAACGGCCCGCGGGTGCCGACGCCCAGGCCTTCGGCCAGCGTGATCTGGATGTTGGCGATGCTCTCGCGGCGCCACAGCGGCTCGAACAGCGCGTTGCCGAAGCGCAGCGCCATCAGGTTCTGCACCGAGGGCTTGCCCAGGTAGTGATCGATGCGGAAGGCCTGCGTCTCGGCGAACACCGAGCGCACCACGCGGTTGATCTCTTGCGCGCTCGCCAGGTCGTGGCCCAGCGGCTTTTCCAGCACGACGCGCACCTTGTCGCCGTTCAGGCCGGCGGCGCCGAGTTGCTGGCAGATCTGGGTGAACAGGTGCGGGCTGGTGGCCAGGTAGAAGACCACGGTGTCGGCATTGCGCTCGCCCAGCCACTCCTTGAGGCGCGCGTAATGGTCCGGCTGCGAGAGGTCCATGCGGCGGTAATGCACCAGCTCGGAGAAGCGGGCGAACTCCTCGTCGTTGGGCCGCTTGCCGGCCTCGACTTCCTGGAAGCGCTCCTTGAGCCACTCGCGGTAGCGCTCGTCGGACTGGTCGTCGCGCGCGACGGCCAGGATGCGGCCGCCCTCGGGCAGCTTGCCGTGCCGGAACGCCTGGAAGAGCGCGGGCATCAGCTTGCGCCAGGTCAGGTCACCGGTGCCACCAAAAAAGACGAGATCGAAGGACATGAGCGCGGCGCCCGCATCCGGGCGTAAGAGTTGTTGGCGATGTCTTGATGTAACGGAGTTACCGGAATTATGATGCCCCAGTTTCTTGGGCCGGTCAACGTGCGCGGAGCCTCCGGGCAGCGGACCACAAGCAGTTCTAATAGGGGGTTTCCCCGTCTGCGTCGAGGGGCAAAGCCCATACCCCGACGCGCTCCGTCCCGTTCCCGCCCCTCCCAGGCGTCCACGCACATGAACCAGCTCGAACAACTCAAGGCTTTCACCACCGTCGTCGCCGATACCGGCAACTTCAAGCAACTGGCCCAGTTCACTCCGCGTGACGCGACGACCAATCCGTCGCTGATCCTCAAGGCGGTGCAGTCGCCCGACTATGCCCACCTGCTCGAGGACACCGTCGCCGCCAACAAGACCGACGCGCTGGACCTGGTGGTCGACAAGGTGCTGGTCGCCTTCGGCCTGGAGATCCTGAAGGTCGTGCCGGGCCGTGTGTCGACCGAGGTGGACGCGCGCCTGAGCTTCGACACCGTCGCGACGCTGGCCCGCGCGCGCCGCCTGATCCAGATGTACGAGGACGCCGGCATCGGCCGCGAGCGCGTGCTGATCAAGATCGCCTCGACCTGGGAAGGCATCCAGGCCGCGCGCGAGCTCGAGCTCGAAGGCATCCGCACCAACCTGACGCTGCTGTTCTCCTTCTGCCAGGCGGTGGCCTGCGGCGAGAACGGCATCCAGCTGATCTCGCCCTTCGTCGGCCGGATCTACGACTGGTACAAGAAGTCCGCCGGCGCGAACTGGGACGAGGCCGCCAACGCCGGCGCGAACGACCCCGGCGTGAAGTCGGTGACCGCGATCTACAACTACTTCAAGAAGCAGGACATCAAGACCGAGGTCATGGGCGCGAGCTTCCGCAACGTCGGCCAGATCCAGGCGCTGGCCGGCTGCGACCTGCTGACCATCAGCCCCGACCTGCTGGCCCAGCTGCAGGCCAGCGAGGCCCCGCTGACGCACGCGCTGGACGCGGACGCGGCCAAGGCGCTGGATTTGCCCAAGGTCTCCTTCAACGAAGCGGCGTTCCGCTTCGCCCTCAACCAGGACGCCATGGCCACCGAGAAGCTGGCCGAAGGCATCCGCCTGTTTGCCGCCGACGCCGGCAAGCTGGACCAGATGATCGAAAGCCTGCGATGACCGAGTCCCCGCGTTGCGACCGCAGCCCGACCTGGGCGGCCCTGCAAAGCCATTTCCAGCAATCCGGCCGCGCGTTCGACGTGCGCCAGGCCTTCGCGGCCGACCCTGGCCGTTTCGCGGCCTGGTCGCTGCAGGCGCCGGAGGTGTTCGCGGACCTGTCAAAGAACCGCATCGACGCCCGCACGCTGGAACTGCTGCTGCAGCTGGCCCGGGACGTGCAACTCGAGTCGCAGCGCGAGGCGCTCTTCAACGGCGACCCCATCAACGCGACCGAGGGCCGCGCGGTGCTGCACACGGCGCTGCGCGCGCCGGCCGGCCAGGGACCGTTCTCGGATGAGGTGCAGGCCTCGCTCGATCGCATGCTCGCCTTTGCCGATCGCGTCCGTGACCAAGCCACCAGCGGCATCACCGATGTCGTGCACATCGGCATCGGCGGCTCGGACCTCGGTCCGGCGATGGTGGTGCAAGCCTTGCAGTCGTATGTGCCGGCGGGCCTGAAGCTGCATTTCGTCTCCAACGTCGACGGGCACGACCTGGCCCCAGTGCTGCGCGGTCTGGATCCGAAGACGACGCAGTTCATCGTCGCGTCCAAGACCTTCACGACGCAGGAAACGCTGGCCAACGCGATGGCCGCCAAGGCCTGGTTCCTGAACAGCGGCGGCACCGACATCGCGCGGCATTTCGCCGCGACGACCAGCAACGCCAAGGCCGCGGCCGAGTTCGGCATCGACACGACCTTTGGTTTCTGGGACTGGGTGGGCGGCCGCTACTCGCTGTGGTCGGTGATCGGCCTGCCGATCGCGATCGCAGTGGGCTCTGCGAACTTCCGCGCGCTGCTGGCCGGCGCGCATGCGATGGACCAGCACTTCCGCAGCGCGCCGCTGGAGAAGAATCTCCCCGTGCTGCTGGGCCTGCTGGACGTCTGGTACCGCAATTTCCATGGCTTCAGCAGCCGCTCGGTGGCGCCGTATCACCAGGGCCTGCGCCGGCTGCCGGCCTATCTGCAGCAGCTGGAGATGGAGAGCAACGGCAAGGGCGTCGACCGCGCCGGCGATCCGCTGAGCTTCGGCACCAGCCCGGTGGTCTGGGGCGAGGCCGGCACCAATGGCCAGCATGCCTACTTCCAGATGCTGCACCAGGGCACCGACGTGATCCCAGTCGAGTTCATCGCGGTGAAGACGCCCAACTTCGGTGACCACGTGCGGGGTGAACTGCTGGACAAGCTCAAGGACCAGCACGTCAAGCTGCTCGCGAACTGCCTGGCGCAGTCGCAGGCGCTGATGCAGGGCAAGACCGCCGAGGCCGCGCGCGCCGAGTCGGCACCCACCGCATCCAAGGATCTGGATCCCGAGGTGCTCGCCCGCCATCGCAGCTTCCCGGGCAACCGTCCGAGCACGACGCTGCTGCTGGACGCGCTGACGCCGTCGTCGCTGGGCGCGCTGATCGCGCTGTACGAGCATCGTGTGTTCGTCAGCGGCGCGATCTGGAACATCAACAGCTTCGACCAATGGGGCGTCGAACTCGGCAAGGCGCTGTGCAACAGCCTGCTGCCGCGCTTGAGCTCCGGCGACGCGACGGGCCTGGACGGCTCGACCGCCGGGCTGCTCGCCAAGGTGCGCGGCTGATCCCCTTCTCCCTCAGCAGTAAAGATCCCCACAGATGAAGATCGTGTTCGACTTCGGCGCGGTGCTGTTCCACTGGCATCCGCCGAGTTTCCTGGCCCGCGTCTGGGCCCATCGCGTTCCCGATGAGATCGAGGGCGCCGAGGTCGCCAAGCATTTCTTCCAGGCCTACAGCGGCGACTGGGGCGCCTTCGACCAGGGGCTGATCGACGCGCCGACGACCGCCGACCGCATCCACGCCCGCACCGGCTGGCCGCGCGAGGAGATCGTGGCGGTGATGGACGCCGTGCCGTCGGAACTCAAGCTGATCGAGGGCACGGCCGCGTTGATCCGCGACCTGAAGGCGCAGGGGCACACGCTGCACTTCCTGTCCAACATGCCGGAGCCGTACGCGGACTATCTCGAGCAGACCTTCCCGCTGAAGGACTGGTTCGTGTCGGGCGTGTTCTCGGGCCGGGTGAAGGAGTCCAAACCGTCGAAGGCCATCTTCGATCTGGCGCTCGAGCAGTTCGGCGCGAAGGCGGACGAGGTGCTCTTCCTCGACGACCATCCGGCCAACATCGCGGCGGCGAAGGCACTCGGGTGGCACACCCACCTGTTCACGACGCCTGAGCTCGCTCGCCAGGATCTCGTGCGGCGGGAGTTGCTCCCCGCTTGAGACGCGCAATGAAGAACCGGCCCGAGGGCCGGTTCTTTCATTTGGAGGCGTCGTCCTCGTCGACGGTCGTCGGGGGCGCGGCCACCCGGAAGGACTCGTCGGACCAGTGGCCCAGGTCGATCTGCCGGCAGCGCTCGCTGCAGAACGGGCGCCAGAGGTTGTCCGGCGAGAACAGGCTGTCGCCGCCACAGGTCGGGCAGGGGACGATGCGTGGCGCCGGGGTGGCGGGGATGAATCGCTCGGTCATGACGGTACGGCTGTCAGGAACACAGGGTGAGTTCGAAGGTGGCGTCGACGGGTGCCGGTTTCAAGCGCCCGTCCTCGTCCTGGCGCATCAGGCGGATCGAGACCATCAGACGGTGGCCGCTGATTTCCGGAATCAATCCCAAGCTGGGGTCAATGCGCATGCGCAGCAGCTGGAAGCTGCGACCCGGCGGCAGGCTCTGCTGGTACTGGCCGCCGTGCGCCGCCACCTTGTGCGGCGAGCCACTGTCCCGCAGCAAGCCAAGCAGGACGTTGAGCGCCTCGGCCATCGGCATCAGCGTCTGGGCCCACTGCATGAGGTCATTGCGCCGGCGCACCGGCAGCAGTTGCTGCCAGGCGTAGTAGGCCGGCAGGTCGAATTCGCAGGTGCCGCCCGGGATGGAAATCCGGCTCCGGATGCTCATCAGCCATTCGTTCGTGGTGAGCGCGTGACCCGCCTTGCCCGGCAACTGGTTGAGCTTGTCGAACGCGGCGTCGATCCGGCCGACCACCTCGTCCAGCACCGCTTCCGAGACCGCGGGATTGCCGCGGTAGCCGTTGAACTGCGTGCGGTGGCGTTCCAGCTCCTTGAGCAGGTCGGCCTTCAGGTCGGCGCGCGAGGCGACATCCATGACCTCGAAGATGGTGGCCAACGCGAAGTGGTGATCCATCGCGGTGTCGCGCGCCATCAGCTGACCGAGCCGATCGAACAGGTGTTCGAGTCTGAGCATCGTGCGGATGCTCTCGTTGAACGGATATTCGTAGAGGACCAAGTCGACCATCCCTTTGCGGCAAGGGGCCATTGTTCCACAGTGCGCCGATGCATCACCCTGGCCGGGTGAGGGGTGGTCAGAACAGGGGACTGGTCAGCAGTTGGCCGACTTCTTCTCGCAGTTGCGACAGAGTCAGGCCGTCGTTGTGGATCACCGCATCGGCGGCGGCGCGACGCTGCGCCCGCGTCGCCTGCTGGGCGAGGATGGCCCGCACGGCGCCCTCGCTCAGGCCGGACCGGGCCATCACCCGGGCGATCTGGGTGGACTCGTCGCAGTCGACCACCAGCACGCGGTCCACGAGGCGCCGCCAGCGGCCCGACTCGACCAGCAAGGGCACGTCGAAGACGACCCGCTGGCCGGACGCGGCGAGCGCGGCCTGCCGCGCCGTCTCGGCGCCGATCATCGGATGGAGGATGCTTTCGAGCGCCTGTTTCGCAGCGGGATCGCGGAAGGCCAGGTCGCGCATGGCGGCGCGGTCCAGCGCGCCATCGCTGGCAACGAACGGTCGGCCGAACCGGGCTTCGATCGCCGCCATCGCTCCCCCGCCTGGGGCCGTCAATGCGCGCGAGATGGCGTCGGTGTCGACCAGCAGCGCGCCGCCGAGTTCCACCAGCGCGGCCGCCACGGTGCTTTTGCCGCTGCCGATGCCGCCGGTGAGTCCGATGCGCATGGGAGGCCCGGCGGACGGGATCAGATCGCCTGCAGACCGAGCCAGGCGGTGACTTCGGCGGTGCCGATCAGCAGCACCGCGAGCCCGCCGCCCGCCAGGAACGGACCGAACGGGACATAGCGGCCTTCGCGTAAGCCGCCTCGCAGCTTGAGCGCGATGCCGACCACCGCACCGATCAGCGAGGCGAACAGCGCGACCGGCAGCACCATCTGCCAACCCAGCCACGCGCCCAGGGCGGCCAGCAGCTTGAAGTCGCCGTAGCCCATGCCTTCCTTGCCGGTGGCCAGCTTGAAGATCCAGTAGATCGACCAGAGGGACAGATAGCCAGCCAGCGCGCCGATCAGCGCGTTCGGCAGGGACACCGGGATCCAGCCCGCATGCGCGGCGACCAGTCCGGCCCACAGCAAGGGCTGGTTGATGCTGTCCGGCAGCAGCGTCGTGTCCCAGTCGATCCCCGCCAGCGCCACCAGCGCCGCCGCGAAGCCGCAATAGAGCAAGGCGCTCGGCTGCGGGCCCAGGCGCCAGGCGATGCCGGCGAACAGCAGGCCGGTCAGCAGTTCGATGAAGGGATACCGCGGCGAGATCGGCGCCTTGCAGGCGGCGCACTTCCCGCCCAGACGCAGCCAGCCCAGCAGCGGCAGGTTCTCGTGCCAGCGCAGGGCGTGACCGCAATGCGGGCAACGGGAGGCCGGCCGGATCAACGAGAACGCGGGCTGGCCGTCCAGGGCTTCCCGCAAGGGGACGACGGAGGCGGCCAGTTGCCTGGCCTTGGCCTCATCCAGCCCCGCGTGGGTGCGCAGGTCGTCTTCCTGGGCCAGCTGGTCCGCGCAATCGGACAGCCAGGTCCGATGCAGCATCACCGGCGTCCGGTAGATGACCACGTTCAGGAAGCTGCCGACGCACAGGCCGATCAGGCCAAGGTAAGCGGGCGACAGCAGCGCTTCCAGCAGGCTCTGGTCCAGCACTTACACCACCGCGCCGAGCTTGAAGATCGGCAGGTACATCGAGATCACGATGCCGCCGATCAGCGTGCCCAGGAACACGATGATGATGGGTTCCATCAGGCTGGACAGCGCCTTCACCGCGTCGTCCACTTCTTCTTCGTAGAAGTCGGCGGCCTTGCCGAGCATGTGGTCCAGCGAGCCGGACTCCTCGCCGATCGAGGACATCTGCAGGACCATGATCGGGAAGATGCCGGTCGTCTGCATCGAGGTCGTCAGCGACGCGCCGGTGGACACGTCACGCTGGATCTTCTCGGTCGCCTCGACGAACACCGCGTTGCCGGAGGCGCCGCCCACCGAGTCCAGCGCTTCCACCAGCGGCACGCCGGCGGCGAACATCGTCGCCAGCGTGCGCGTCCATCGCGCCACCGCCGACTTGTAGATCAGTTGGCCGAAGACGGGGATCTTCAGCAGCAGCCGGTCCATGAACTTCTGCATCTTCTCCGAGCGTTTCCAGCTCTGGAAGAAGAAGTACAGGCCGCCGCCGATGACGCCGAAGATCAGCCACCAGTAGGCGACGAAGATCTCGGACATGGCCATCACGAACAGCGTCGGCGCGGGCAGGTCGGCGCCGAAGGACTTGAACACGTCCTTGAAGGCCGGGATCACGAAGATCATGATGACTGCCGTCACGACGAAGGCCACCACCAGCACAGCGATCGGATAGGTCAACGCCGACTTGATCTTGCCCTTCAGCGCGACGGTCTTTTCCTGGTAGATGGCCAGGCGGTCCAGCAGCGCTTCGAGAATACCGCCCTGCTCGCCGGCCTCGACCAGGTTGCAGTACAGCGCGTCGAAGTAGAGCGGATGCTTGCGGAAGGCCGCCGACAGCGAGGTGCCGGTCTCGACGTCCTGGCGGATGTCGGTCAGCAGCTTGGTCAGGCGGGGGTTGGGACTGCCCCGGGCGACGATGTCGAAGGCCTGCAGCAGCGGCACGCCGGCGCGCATCATCGTCGCCAGCTGGCGCGTGAAGACGGCGATGTCCTTCTGCTTGATGGACTTGCCGCCCGAGCTGCGCCGCTTCTTGACCTTGGTGACCAGGATGCCCTGGCGCCGCAACGAGGCGCTGATGACGGCTTCGCCGCCAGCGCGCATCTCGCCGCGCACGATCTTGCCGTTGCGGTCCTTGCCTTCCCACTCGAAGACGAATTCCTTGATGTTCTTGCTGGTCGCGCTCTTGCCGCTTGCGGTGGTCGTCGCCATATCACCTCCTGCCGTCGCGCCAGGGGACTGGCGCTCCCAATCTTTGATTCGTTCGAACGGTCCCGGTGGCCAGACGCCAGACGCGCGAACGCGGCGTCCGAGGACGCCGCGTCAGGTCGCCGGTGTCATTCGTTGGTGGCCGCCAGCACCTCTTCCAGTGTCGTGACGCCCGCCCGGACCTTGACCAGCCCGGACTGCCGCAAGTCCCGCACGCCATCCGCGCGGGCCTGCTCGGCGATGTCCATGGCCGTTCCCTCGGACAGGATGATCCGCTGAATCGCCTCGCTGATGGGCATCACTTGGTAAAGACCGACACGGCCTCGATAACCATTGTTGCAATTCGAGCAGCCAACGGCGCGATAGGGCTTCCAGCTGCCGTCGAGTTCCTCTTCGGCGAACCCGGCGCGGACCAGCGCCTCGCGGGGGTACTCGGCCGGCGCCTTGCAGTTTTCGCACAGCCGCCGGGCCAGGCGCTGGGCGGTGATCAGCAGGACGCTAGAGGCGATGTTGAACGGGGCCACGCCCATGTTCAGCAGACGCGTGAGGGTGGTGGGCGCGTCGTTCGTGTGCAGCGTCGACATCACCATGTGGCCGGTCTGCGCCGCCTTGATGGCGATGTCGGCCGTTTCCAGGTCGCGGATCTCACCGACCATGATGATGTCGGGATCCTGGCGCAGGAAGGCCTTGAGCGCCGCGGAGAAGGTCAGTCCCGCCTTGTCGTTGACGTTGACCTGGTTGATGCCGGGCAGGTTGATTTCCGCCGGGTCCTCGACGGTCGAGATGTTGGTGCCGGGCTGGTTCAGGATGTTCAGGCAGGTGTACAGCGACACCGTCTTGCCGGAGCCGGTCGGCCCGGTGACCAGGATCATCCCGTAGGGGCGGTGGATGCACTGCAGCAACCGCTCCTTCTCGATCTTCTCGTAGCCCAGCGCCTCGATGCCCAGCTTCGCCGACGACGGGTCCAGGATCCGGATCACGATCTTTTCACCGAACAGCGTCGGCAGCGTCGAGACCCGGAAGTCGATGGCCTTGGAGCCGAACTTCAGCTTCATCCGGCCGTCCTGCGGGACACGGCGTTCGGAGATGTCCAGCCGCGAGATGACCTTGATGCGCGAGGACAGCTTGTCCTTGATCGCGATCGGCGGCTGGGTGATCTCGCGCAGTTCGCCGTCGACGCGGAAGCGCACGCGGTAGTGGTACTCGAACGGCTCGAAGTGGAGGTCCGATGCCCGCATGTTGATGGCGTCGACCAGCATCTTCTGCAGGAAGCGCACGACCGGCGCGTCCTCCACGTCGGTGATGTCCTGCGACTCTTCCGGCGGCGGGGCGTCTTCCTCGGCGATGTCGAAGTCGAAGTCCTCGCCGGAGATCGCCTCCAGCGCCTCGGCCGTCGACGCGGCCGTGATGCCCAGCAGCTTCGCGAGCTTGTCGTGCTCGACGATGATCCATTCGGGGGTCAGCTGGGTCGCGAACTTGATGCGTTCGACCGCCTCCTGCTCCGTCGGGTCGGCGCCGCCGATGAAGAGCCGGTTGCCCCGCCGTGCCAGCACGACGACCTGGTACTGGGTGGCCAGCTTGGCGTCGATGATGTTCTGCGGGAGCTTGTGCGCGTCGACCGCGTTCAGGTCCAGCAGCGGCAGCGCCAGCGCGTGCGAGAGCGTATGGGCCAGGTCCGAGGGCGACACGGTCCCCGATGCCATGACCGCGTTGACGAAGCTGGTCTTCTTCTCCCGCGCCAGCTTGACCAGGTCCTCGGCGGCCTGCGGCTTGAGCTTGCCGGCATGCACCAGCACGCGGGCAACGCCGGACAGGGCGGACTGAGGGGGTTCGGCCAATGTGGTGTCCACGGATATCGCCATCGGTTGGGTCTTGCCTGATGCCCGGCGCTGGCGCCGGAACGACCTCTCACTTTACCCCCTTGAACGAAGGGGTGACGCCGGGGATGCCCCGGGCATTCACTGAAGTCAGACGCTCCGTGCAATTTCGGCGTTGGGCACTGGAAATTGAGCGGGAAATGTGCGAAGCGGGAAGGCTACCAGCGGAGTTTCAGCCCCACGCTGCCCTGCAGCGACGAGTTGAAACGCGACTCGCCGCCGATGGCCGCGACGTGTCCCATTTCGCCGTAGGCGCTGGCCGTCGGCGAAAGGGTCAGCGTGAAGCCGGCGGCGAGCTCTGCGGCACTGGCGCCGGTGCCGGCGGCGAGGTCGGTCGTCCATGCCGGTCCGACGAACCGCGTGAGGTCGTGTCCGCCGCTCGTGCGGTACAGATTGACGCGCGCGTAGGGTTGCAGGCGGCCGGCACCGGTGGCGACGTCACCCTTGAGACGCAGGCCCAGCCGGCCCGTCCATCGGCCCTGCGGTTGTTGCTGCACGGTGGCGCCGCTGATTTGTGCGTCGTCGAAGCGGCTCGCCTGATAGATCACCTGCGCTTGGGGCTCGAGGCTCCATCCGGCAGCGACGGGTTGCGACTTGCCGGCTTCGAGGGAGACCGTGACGCCACGGGCGCGGGCGGTCGAGTTGGTGTCGTCCTCCGGACGCATGCTGTAGCGATGGCGGCCGAACTGGAGCACGCCATCGGCATAGAAGCCATTCGGACCGCTCCAGGTCGCGTAGCCACCGAGATGGCGCGACTGCAGGCCGGTGCTGCCGGCCCGCTCCTGGCTGCCCCCGAGTTGGCCGTCCACGTCGGTCCGACCGTCCATCAGGCCGAGGAAGACGCCCGCGCGCCAGGCGCCGTTTACCAGCAGGTCAGTGCCGGCCTGCAGGCCGGAGACGTGTCCCTGACTCCGCGGGGCGATGTCGCCGGCCTGGCGGATGTCGAGGTCGCTGTAGACGGCGCGAGCCCAGGCGCGACGACCGGCGTCGCCGGTGTCGTCGCCCATGCGCCGGTGCAGGTTGCCCAGCATGGCCAGGTCCGCCTGGCGCAGTTGCGCCGGCAATGCGGCGAAGAGCGCCGCATCGGTCCGGTAGGTCGAGCGCAGATACCAGTCTTCGCCGGCGCCAGTCGCATCGGCCGCCCGGAGCCTGTACCTGTACGCGCCGGCGTCCACATGACCGCCGTCCAGCGTGAAGGCGTCCTTGCTGGTCTGGGCCGTCGTCGTGGCCCCGTTGATCGCCTCGACGATCCGGATGCCGTCTCCGGTGGTCGGGGCGCCCAGGCCGCCGACGTTGGTGATCCGCAGCGTGGTGCTGCCGCTCACCGTGCCGCCATCGACCACGATGCGGTCGGTCTGCGAGTCAGAGCTGCCCAGCGCGGTGTGCAGCTGCACCGTGCCGCCCTGGCCGGCCCAGTTGCCCGCGACGGTCAGGGTGCGGGCGGTGAAGACCTGCCCGGGGTCGGGGGTGGCGATGTGGCCGGCGAGATCGAGTCCGCTCAACGTGGAGTTGGCGGTCATCGTCCACTGGCTGGTGCCGTCGACGGCGAGATGGGCTCCCGCGATGCTGCCGGCGAGACGCGACGACTCGAGCAGGCGGGCGTTCAGGACACTGGAGGCATCGGCGGCGAGGTTGCCGTTCAAGGTGCTGCGACTTGCCGTTGCGGTGAACGTGCTGCCGTTGACGGCGCTGATCACGTTGCTTCCCGCGATGGCGGTGGCCGTGCTGTCGTTCAGGGTCAGCGCGCCGCCGGCGCGCCCTCGGCGCGAACGAGGTCGCCCGACGCGTTGGTGATGACGAAGCGGTCGAAGCGGGCCTGCTGGGAAGCGCCCGGCGCGAAACCGATGGCGGTGCCCGCCGCGCTGATCGTGCCACCGCCGGTGGCTGCGATCGCGGCGTTGTCGGCGACGAGCAGCGCGCCGAAGCTGGTGGCGTCGTTCGTGGCGACATGCAGCGCTCCCGTCGCGTTGATGGCGCGCCCAGGTCGGCCAGCAGGCCGGCCGCGTAGGACTCCGGGTTGCCGGCCGGAACATCCGCCCGCGTGACGCCGGTGACATGGATCGTCACCGCGCCGGCCAGGTTCACCTGCGACCCGATGTCTCTTGCCGAGATGCCTTGCCCATTGACGCCGCTGACATCGATCGTGGTGGTCGAGGAAGCGCCGGCATTCACGATGCCCGCGGTCACCGTCCGGATGCCGGATCCATTGAGGCTGCTGACGGTGATCGTGGTCGGGCCGTTGTAGGTGATGGTTCCCGCCGTCTTCACTTTCAGGCCCGAGGCCTGGGGGCCGCTGGTGCTGAGGTTCGCTGCGCCGTTCAGCGTGACGGTTCCGCCGGTGTCGGCGACAACGGCGTCGGACCTCGAATCGCCCGCGGTGCTGACGGTCACATCGCCGTTGACGATCAATGTCCCGCCAATGGCGCGCAGGCCCGGCGAGTAGGCGCTGCCGCGACCCATGGTGATCTGGGTCGCGCCATTGAGCGTGATCGTGCTGCCGGCGTCCTGGACCAGGACGCCGTGGTTGCCCGAACCGTTGGGCAGCGTGATCGTCAACGGCCCGTCGGCCGTGATGGTCGCGCCGCCATCAGCGACGAGACCCTGATTGCCGCTGCCGGTGGGCCCGCGGCTGATGGTGGCGCCTCCCCGCAAGTTGACCTGCGAGCCGGCGCCGGTCGCGTAGGCGCCGGAACGGCCGTTGCTCGACAGGGTCACGGTGGTGGCGGTCGCGGCATTGATCACTCCGCCGCCAACCGAGGACAGGGCGCCCATGCCGGAAGCGGCGCCGGTGCTCGAGTAGCTACCGCTGGCGGTGCAAGTCGTGCCGTCGCTCGCTTGCAGCCAGGCGCCGGCCGTGCCGGTGCATGCCGCGAAGGCCTCGTGGGGGGTGAATGCCGCAGCGATCAGCGCTGCGACAAGCATGCGGGAAGGGGCGCTGGCATCGGGGCTGGGCAACGAGAAGGAAGGGCGAGAGCCTTGCATGATCAGATCCTTGGCAGTGCGGACGGCGCTGCCGGCTGACCCTGGATATGCGCCCGTCGCAGGCCGTTGCCGCAGGGCGAATGTAGGGAGCGGACGGGGGGCGTGTCCTGTCCGATTCCCAACGGTGCGATGTTGGTGCTGTCTTCGGTAGCAGGGGCCTGGGATCTGCCGCGGAACCCGGTGCGAGGCGGCGCAAGGTGCTGAATGCGTCGACGCGGAGCGCCGAAAAGGAAAAAGCCCAAGTGGTCGATCCACTTGGGCTTTTTGAATCCTGGTCGGGGTGAGAGGATTCGAACCTCCGGCCTCTACGTCCCGAAACAAGACCTGCATCGCCAGGAACCTCACCCCGGTTGAGGTGGTCCTAGAAAAATCAACAACTTAGCGAGTGGCTTCCTTCCTTTTCCGTCGCTTTCCAACGCCTTCTAATCGCCGCCGTTGGCACAGAATTGGAACAGCTTCCGCTGAGTCGCCCTCAGTGTAGCGACCCGCGAGTTATCCCGGCAAGGACCAACGGCAGCGCCCCAGGACGGCGCTCGGCATGCCTCCCTGGAGGGGCCTGGAGCCAGGGCGTATGGGCCCTTGAAGACGACCCCGGCGAGGGCGCCAGGGTCGATGAAAAATAGAAAATGGGGCCAGGGTCAGGGCGACCGAAGCGGTGCTCGGTTGCCCTGTCAGTTCAGCCTCGTCTCCAGCCTCCCGCGTCACGGCGTGAGGTCTTGCGGCGCTGCTTCGGCGGCTTGATGGCGACGTGTCGAAGCGCCAGCCGGTTCACGTGCTGAGCAATCGTTGTGTAGCTACCTTTCGCCAACTCCAGACGCAAGTTGGCCGGTCCGGGTACGCGTCGTTGCTTCAGCAGGCTCACGTAGGCTCGTACAACGTCGACGGCGGTGATTCCGGGTCGTCCCATATTGATTTCCTGTCCTCGATGTTTGGGGCCGCACCGTGCGGCACCTACTGCGTGTAGCGAGGGCGAAGGACTGGGTGAAAAGCGATGCTCCGGCCGACGATTACGTAACCGGAATCGCTGGCCTTGGGGCGCCGTTGAAGGAAGGATGTGCAGCACCACAACTCAGCGGGACCGCAACATGCAAAACCTCATCGAACGTCGCCAACAGCCGGTGCGTACCGTCGTCCACCTCAGCCCAGCAGTGACCAGCGCGGCACTGGTGGAGGCACAGCGCCATCAGCAGGGTGTCGGCGAGTGGATTGAAGGCCTGGTCGTCCAGGCAACCGTGGCCGGCGAGGGAGAGCTTGCGGAGCGCCGGCTGGGTGAGCTCATGACGGTAGAGCTGTTCGCTCACATCGCTTCGAACTGCCCGGGCGCCTTGGTGGGGCGGTGGCGCCTTCTGTTTGACCGCTGCAATTTGGACCCCGACCTCTGGCACTACCCCCAGCTGACGCTTGACGAGGTGGAGGCTGGTGAAGACTGCCAACCCGTCTTGGACGCCGCTGCGTTGCTGCGACGGTGGTCCGCGCTGGTCGCCAGCGTGTGGCTCGTGTCCTAAACCACATGGAGGGCACCCAGGTGGCTACCGACGACAAGGTCATCGCGCAGACAACCACCAGGTTGACCGAAGTCCTGGACCGCTTGGCCGGCATCACGGCCGAAGGAAGCCTGGCCCGGAAAGACCTGGTGGAGCGCCTTGAAAGCCTGCTGCGGGCGTTCGAGTCGGTCAGTGGCGAGACTCTGGAGGGCCTGGTGCAGGCCTTGTCTCGCCACTTGGGCACTCTTCAGCCGTCAGCTGATGTGGCGGTGGTCTTTGGTTCCGCTGCCCAAGGCGAACTGCTGCCGGGCAGTGACGTGGATGTCCTCCTCATTGCGCGAAACCTGTCGCAGCTCGAGGCGCAGGCGCACTTCAAGCCGGCTGGCCGAGAGCTGAAGCGGCCGGTCAATGTCATCGTCTATACGCCCGCGGCATGGCTTGCAGCGCTGCAGAGTGAGGGGAGCCTCGCTCAGGGCATCGTGGGGCGGCCCACCCTTGTACTGAAGGGCGTATTGCCGACTTCTGGCGCTTCATCGCCCAAGGAAGCTGACGACGCATAAACAGCCTCCTCTAGACGGTCTTACCGGGAGGAGGAGGCTCAACACGCCGCGACCCGGTTCCAGCATCAAGCGGAGTCAAGATGCAAGCCCGGGAGCAGGACTAGAGGGCGACAGCTGTGGCGCAGTGCCGCAGGAAGTCTGGTCCAGAGACGGCGTACTGCGGCGACCGTCTTGCCCACGGCGCGCGGGACGTTCCCACGCAATTCCGGACCTTCAACCGGAAGCTCACAGTGGGGCAGGCTCGAAGTCAGCGGTCTCGCGGGCTAGGGGGAGCCATTGCCCAGAGCTTCTTTACTGTCCGAGAAGAAGACTCCTGAATTTCCCAAGGAGTTCTTCCCATCCTGTATTCCAGGAGCGCGTCCGCTGCGCGTTCCGCGCCGCTGCCGGTTTCGGTCTCAAGTGCCCCGGCGCGCGGCGGCGCGGAGGAGGGGGGGCCGTTGCGACCGAGCCCCGGCTCGTTGGCGCCAGGGCGCCGGCTGACCAGGGCTGCGCCTCGCGGGTGTGAGCGTGCTCACACTTTGCGTTCGATTCTGGGTTGGCGTTGTGAATGCATTCACAAACCGGCTCATTTAGCCGTTGAGCCGTTTTCTGTGCGTCGGCAAAGTTCGTCTGGTGATGCGCATCACCCGAACTGAACTTAACTGACCAAGGAACTCCATGTTGAACGACTTTCGCCCCCTGGATGGCGGCCTCGATGCGCAAAACTCCATCGCATTTCCCAGCCTCGTAACACTCCCGACCCCAAACCTTGTCAACGAGGGGGCCTCTGTTGCTGGCCTCGCCCCGACCGTTTGGCCGTCCGCGCTGCTACCCCTCACATCGGAGGAAATCTCGGCACTCGGCCTCCGGCACACTGCCAACTCGCAAGCGCGCTTGCTGCGCGCATGTCAGCACTTTGTGGCTACCACTCGGGTGCGCGATATGGCGAACATCCCGCCCGGAACAGTGGCTGCGTACTTGGATGGCGAGCTGTCACGGGGACTGGCGACAGAAACCGTGGTCGCGCGCTTTACTGCCCTTGCCGCAGTGTCTCGGCTGGTGCTCAAGGTTGCCGACCAAGCAAGTGGTGAGACAGCCTTTGACGCGGAGCGCGAGAATCTATTGGCACGTGTCGAAGCTGTTCGGCGGGAGCAAGGCCGTAGCGAGGTGGAGGGCGTCTGGAGACTGCTCAACAGCCCAGCTTTCGTCGAACTCAGGACCTCTTCGACGTTTGAACATCGCACTGCCTACTGGGCCGTGCTGCTCTTGCTCTTCACGGGCGTTCGGCTGTCCAGTCTGTCACGTGTCAGCCCGTGGGACTTTGAGTGGGTGAGTTGCTGGGGCTACTTCATGCGCTACCAGCAGCTTGGGGCCGTGAAGCGTCATCTTGTTCACGACGAGCTGTTCCGGTGCGGGTTTTCGGACTTCGTCGAAGAACGCCAGGGTGCCGCGCTGCTCTTCTCCGACGGCAGGCCTGAGACTTTGCTGCGAATCGTTCAGCGCGTAGTCTCATACACGTGGCCCGACGGCGCAAACGCTATGCGGCCGCCCTCTTTGAAGGCGTTCCGGATGGCGCGTGCACTCCAGGCGAACGAAGTGCTGCAGCGGGAGGCAGACCTTAGGCGGCGGCTCGATAGCTATGGTCCTACCGAGCGACCTGCAACAGCGCGTGCCGCCTTGTGGGTTGACCTTGAACGAGCGATTCGGTTTGAACGCGTGCGTTGGGAGCATCATCGTTGCCCCTTGTGGGCCGACTGGGCGCCGCTGCTCGTCTAGCCGTGGCGAAACACGCGCCGGCGGTGGTGGTCCAAGTAGGGCTGGTGTTCGGAGCGCAGCTGCCGGACCGTCATCGTAGGCGTCACGCCGAGTGTCACTTGAGCCTGCTGCGAGAGGGCCGGCGAAAGCCGAATGTTGCCTTCTGGCGAGAAGGTCACCCAGCCTGCGTCGAATAGGGCGTCAAGACTGGGCGTGAGCAGTAGGCCGTTGAACACGTCCAGCCGCTCGTCGTCGTTTTCGCAGGTTGCCCATGGCTTAATGTGTGACGCGCGGAGCAGTTCCGGAATTTCGAGGCCGGTCACGCAGCATCTACCCAGCCAGTAGTCAAGCAGCGCCGCTCGGAAAAGGTTCTGCCCGACACGCTGTACAACGACCCTCTCTGCTTCGGTGGACTTCGGAAGCCTCGCGGTTTGCGCGCGGAATGCATCCGCGACCCGGTTAGGCAGCGTACGCGCGTGTGCCGCAGCAATTCGCAGCACGTCATACAGGGCAGCCCAACCTTGTACGGATACATCTCCTTCGCCATGAGTGCCGTGCAGTAGCCTCGCGTTCGCTGCAGCGACCCGAAAGACGTCCTCGCCCTGTAGGTAAACGACCACCGACTCTGGGAAGCGCGCCGAACGCAGTTCCACACCGCTTTCACGGTTTACGGGGCTCATCTCGAAGCCGCAGTCAGCCGCGGCTTTTTCAATGCGCAGCCTGTCAACTGGTGTCACGCGGTAGCTCCAGCCAACTTCTGGTGGCCGTGGCGAATGACGCTCGCAATTAGCGGACGCCGCGCGGCAAGGAACTGCTCGTAGCTCATCGTCCACCACTCTGTAGGCAAGGCGTGCCACCGCATCATTGCAGCCAGTGTCTCCGCGTCGAAGCGCTCGGCGTACTTTGCCCAGTACTGTGTAGGCGGCGCATCGGAGATGGCGATGTTGTCGTCCCACTCCACCAACGCGTAGTTGGCAATCTGATTGATGTCTCGCACGCTCTCGATACCGAGCTTCTTGAGGTACTGCTTCGGGAAGAGGTGATGCCGCTCCAGCGCCTTCTTCTGGCCGTGCGCAGGCGGGTCCAGTAGGTCCCCCACTGGGCGCTGCGAGAACAAAGCCTGGGCACCCAAAAGCGTTTGTGCCGCATAGAAGCCGAACAAAGCGGGGCTACGGCCCGCTGAGGTCGCCAGGTCCAAGGGCAGCGTTTTGGTCCAATAGTCGTCCGTCAGCGTCGCGGCCTCCACTGTTGCCAGCCGGGTGAGGAATTGGTCGCAGTCTTCAGGTCGCGCAGCTCGGCTAAGTCTTGCTCCATACGCGACTCCGGCGACGAAGTGAACCGACCAGTCAGCAGAGACATGAAGAGCCAACGCGCGATGGCGTTGCGAAGTTTGAACCCTTCGACGCCGTACTCGGTCCGGCCCAGCAGGTATAGCTCGTAGGCGAACACCAGGGCGTTGACCGAGCTGATGGTCTTGGCACTGCGGTAGCCAGTGGACCGAACGACGTTGAGAAAGTCTGCCCAGTAGGTCAGGTTCAGCACGCGCCCCTGGGCATTGCGCAGCTTGTCGAACTGGCTGTTGCGCTGCTCCAGGCTGACCTCGCCGCTGGCCAAGTCCTTTCCACGCAAAAGCGAATAGACGTGCTCCAACCTGGCCCGTCGGAAGGCTACACCGACGTCGACGCGCAGCAGATGGTCGGGGTCAGGCTGGAAAATTTGGTTAAACGGGCTGGCCTGACCAGCTGGCGCTGGCTGGCGCGCCGCGCGGCAGAAGTTCTCCAGCTCAGTGCGGCCGTCGTCCCAGAACACTGACATCAGCGTCAGGATGAAGTCCGACTGGTTGAGTTTCTTGCCCTCGCTGTTTATGCGTACGAAGACGTCGGCCACCTGCTCTTCGGTGCACTGTTGGGACAGCTCCAGAGCAATGAAGGGGAAGTTCGTCAACCCGGCCAGCCGGCCGATGGCGTCGGCCACCTTCTCTTCCTCAGCGTCGGAGACTTCGCGCGAGGCCGTCAGGCGCTTCAGGTACTCGCCGATGGTCTTGTGCGTTGGCCGGTTGAACACCTCGGAGATGTCGAGGATGTACTCCGGGTCACGCTCGGTCGTCGCGTCCGGCACAGCGAAGGTGCCGCTCTGCGGCCGGAAGGCAATACGGATGTGCTCGCGCTCAAAGTTCTCGCGCAGCACGGCCTCGCGTCGGATGACGGCATACAGCGAGGTCAGGCGCTGCTGCCCGTCCACGATGAGCAGCGACGGCGCCTTTTGCTTGTTCGCATCGCCGATGACCTTGGTCTCCACACCCTCGGCGCGGTCTGCCAGAACAGAAAGTAGCCGACCGGGTAGCCGCGGTACATCGAGTCGAACAGGTCACGGACCTTGGCGTTGGCCCACACGAAGGGGCGCTGGATGTCGGGCAGGCCGATGCGGCCGAGACCAATGTCGCCGATGAGGCCGCCCAGCGAGTAGTGGACTTCTTTGAAGAGTGTGTCGGTCACGTAGGAATACCTCCCCTAGATTCGTCTATTCAGTCCGGCCGGTGGCGTCTTCCCCAGCCGCTTCTTCACCGACTTGGTCGTTTCCTGCTTGACTGCCTTCAACTCAGGCCCAAAGTCATCGAGCTGCACTTCGAAGACGGCCACCGCAATCTGCCCCGCGCCGTGCGCATGAGAAATGGTTCGCCGGTGCTCCTCGTCATACGGGGCTTGCGCGGTCGAGCCGCCGAACTCGCCGGTATTGCAGATGACGACGTGCTGGTACATGTGGTACCGCAATGCGGCTGCCATGCCGTCGAAAGTCTTGATGTCCTTGTTTAGCGCCGGCACCAGGAATAGATGTGATTCGTTCTTGAGGTCTGCGGCCAGTGCAAGGTCCGTGGCGTCATAGCAGATGGCCCCCACCATCCGATACGCGGTATTGCCATCAAGCTGAAGCTCTACAACCACCCGATATGGACACCACTGCGTAACGCCGAGCTGAACTTCTTCTTCCGTGAGATGAAGCTTCCCCTGGTCAACCTCAATCCAAGCGCGGCGCCGAGGCGTACGGGCCGGAATGAGCCATCGAGCTGCGTTCGTGTGGTCGCCCTTGTCTGGGTGTCGCGCACCAAGCAAGCCGTAGTGGAGCATGGCTCCGGTCTCATCAGAGAACGCACGCAGCAGGTCTTGGTCGTCAACGTGTACCGCGTACTCAGGCAGCACAACCAAATCGACGACCGGCTTGCGGGGCTTGCCGTGCAGGCTCTCGTAGGCCCCCAGCTTCTTGGCCGCAAGACGAAGGAGCGAAGCCGTGTGATTGCGATGCCGCGTCCGATAAGAAGACTTGTCTAGCGCACTCAGACCATCAGTGAAATCGGCTACCGCTGGCAAAAGACCTTGCACCACAGCGATTCGCAACGTGCGTGCGTCCCGAGCCTGCCAGGAGACGGGGTACCGGTATACCGGCGAACCGGAGCTTCGCCCGTACAGCACGCGCTGAAAGGCAAGCCGACCTTCTAGGACGACCTGCAATTCCGGAGGGGTGTCCGTCCTGTCGGCCTCGTGGGCATCCACCCAGCCTTCGATTCCTGGCCACCGAAGCAGCGCACTCAACAAGTCGGTGAACCATGGCGTGACGGACGATACGCTGCCGCCCAGCGCTTGCGAGGTATGCAGCATGCCCAGACGGCGTCGAGCGCTCGTGCTGGGCAAGCCACGGTACCAGCCAAGTTCTCCGACGCCAACGCGCCAGCCTAAGGTGTAGTCGTTGCTTCCGACAGCTGCGGCACGAAGGATGGCACCCAATGCGTATTGCCAGGCCCGCTCATGCCGGCACCAAGCGGGTGACTTCTGCCGTGGGCCTTGTCGAGCAGCAAAGCTCGGCGCCAGACGTACCTGCAGTGGAGAGCCGTCTGGGTCATCAAGCTCCTGCCAGTTGGAGCATTTCACGTCGAGGTCGAACACCGTGTACATGTGTTCGCCCTGCTCGCCCCAGGCTGAATGCCCCGCAACGGCGACTGCGAGCCTCAGCAGAGCGTTTTCATGTCGAAATGGGTGCGTTGGATGCGTGATGGCCCGGCTCAGCGGAATCCACGCAGGTGGCAGTGGGCCAGCTGGTCGGCTCCAGCGCGAATCGACGTGCATTGCCAACTCACGGCCAAGTAGCCCCTTGGTTCTTGCGCCAGTGCCAGCGCCAGGCACTGTGATGGTGTCGAAGAGCGCGGCGCTGCCTTTGTAGATGAGCTCCAATGCGCGAGCGGCACCGCTCCTGCCAAATCGCGCCGAGAACTTCGCCAGCCAGGCCTTGAAGTGCTTGTCATCGCCCGTGACTTGATAGCCAATGACGGCGCTTCCCAGCACATCTTGCTCACTGAGCGCTTCGACAGTTACCCGGCCCGCAAGGTAGTCGTGCAACGCACGGTACCGACCGAGCTCGACCTCATCACCGACCAAGAGAGTCGGTGAATTTAGTGTTGCCAAGAGCAATGCGGCCTGCTGTCGGACATACCAAGGGCTACCCCCGACCTGCAGCAGCCCTTCCGCATACGCAGCCAGGTTTCCCCTGTAGGCCTCGAGGTCTCCCGCCGCGAACCCTTCATCGTTCGCCCACCGCTTCCCGGTCTCAGTGGCCGCTGAGCGAAACAGCTCGGCCAGAACATACCAGGCGACTGAGGCCTGGTCAGGGAACTGCTCCGCATCCTGCAGCTTCCGGTTGAGCGCATCGAGCACGTCGTGCAACAGCTCGGGACTTGGGAAGAGGTCGAACGCATAACGCAGCACCTGTACCAACGATGGGTTTTCGGCCCAGGAGCCAACCAAACGCCGAGCCGTGAGCTCAAAGTCCTGCAGCAGCAGCTCGCCGGCCGTCCTGCCATCGTGCTTTTCGTTAAGGTCCGCCAGTAATCTCCGGTGCCTCAGTGACTTGCAAAGCCGGAAAGCTGCGAAGCGGGTCAGCGTGTCGTCGCGAACGTCCATGGGTGGACGCGAAACCACAGCGAGCGGGGGAAGGTCGCCAGCCGGCCGCTTTCTGGCGTCCGCAGACTCTGCCTCGGCCATCGACAACAGGCCGTTCAATGCCGTTTCCAACTCCTCAAGAGAAGACAAGTCGAAGGGACCGCTGAGTTGTTGCTGAACTTGGCGCATCCGGGATGCGACGCTCGTCGCCCCGGCCACATGCGTCAGCAGCTCGCTCTCGGTCTTCTTGTCGTTGATGCGCAAGCCTCCCTGGCCATCTCCTGCCCCGATGGACCTGTCCAACTCGGCCTGAACCCACGAAACCACCGCCGTTTCGAACTGGGACGGTGCGAGGTCGGCATCTGCGGCGACCACAAGCCGCAGGTCATCGACATAGCGGCAGTAGTCATGGACGACGACTTGAACCCCTCCGAGGTCGACCTGATGGCGTTCGGTGCACGCCGTGCCCATAGCCCGGTCGAACTCAAGCAGATAGGCATTGGCAAGAAAGCCGCTCGCCATCAGGCCCTGAGGCAGGCCCCTCGGAAGGCTTTCCCCCTTCAACAAGGGAGCAAGTTCCTCATCGGCCGGCGCCCATTGCAGCCGGAGAACTCGTGCGACTGCCTCCCAAAATCCCTTGTCGTCCGAGAGTTGGCTGGGCAAGGCCTTCTTGAACCTGATGTACTCGGCTCGCATCTTGTCGACGAGCCTCTCGATGTCGATGCCATCGAAGAAGGAGCTCAGGTCGAGCTTGATGACAAAAATGCGCTGGCCACGGGAACTGGCTTCGGCTTCCAGTGCGGAGGCTACTTCGCGAGGGCGCGCGACGAAGCGCTGGTAGTCTTGGTAGTAGCGGCTGTAAGTGTCTGCACTTCCCCAGGCGAAGCGGGCAATTTTGTCGTCGGGCGACCACTGACAGTACAGCCGGTTGCCATAGCTGAAGACGCCCTTGGCCTGGGCTTCCACGGAAGCAACGGCAGGGTTTCCCTGGGCGGACTCGATGCAGTCAGCCAAACAGAGCATGACGCCGGCCGCTGCCGTCTGCTCCCTAACCCCGAGGTGTGCCAAGGGCCGCAGCGGCACCTGTTCCGTGCCGGGCTTACTTTCCCCTGTGGGAACTGGGCCCCATCCACCTGGAAAGTCGGGGTGGAATCCCCAGCGGCCATTCTTCGGCGCGAGTACCAGCCTCGCCAGCCCAGGCTCGAACGCGCCGGAGGCGAGCTCGACCGACCACGTCTGCGTGAGCCCTTCCAGGTTGAGTCCGGAGCTGTCCAACTCCAGGGTGTCGGCATACCAGTTGTGCCTGCGGACATAGGCGGATGCCTTCTTCCATGCGAGCGACAGCACGACCGGGTCGCTGAGGTATTCCAACCGGGGTGCCAGGAATCGGTACTTCTCTTGAATCAAGCTCATGTTCTTGTTGTGCTCGCTGTCGAGTTCCCTTGCGCAATGGACGTCACGTCAACTCAAACCCCGTCAGCTCAGGCGCCAGTTGCCGCCTGAACAGCAGCGCCTCATCCGCCCCCGGCGCCAACTCCAGGACGACGTGCTGCGCTCCTCCAAGCTCTGCCGGCGGCGGCGAGGTCGTAGTAACGATGAACTGAAACGGCGCCATGCCACCCTCGCCCAGCTGCTCCGCCGCCTCGGCGGCCGCGAGGAAGAACTCGCGGTACAGGAGCTCGCTCATGTCCGCCTCTCTCGGGCAGTCATGGACCAGAAAACCCGGGTGGTTGCTGGCCTCGGACACGGCGGAATCGAGCAGGCAGACGATGTCGCCGAGCAGCACCTCTAGCACCTGGTAAGCCTCGCCGCCACGCGCCACTTCGAAGGGGCGTACCTCGTGTCCCGGGACGAACCTGGCGTGCCCTGCGGCGCCGAGGAGCCTGGTTGACACGGTGCCCGTCAATGCCTTGATGGCGTCGACCCTCGACGACTGACGAGACCGTTGGCTGACCTCGGTCGCCCGAAGGGATTCCAGCGCTGATTCGAACTCCAGAAGTTGCTTCCGCGCCTCGGCCAGTTCGGCCGTGTCACCGCCCTGGTTCCGTTGGGTGTGCTTCAACTGGAGGTCGTCCCAGGACTGCTTCAAAAACGTCCGCGAGGTTTCGCTCGTGGCGATGCGAACGCGCAGTCGGTGAAGTTCAGGCCTCTTCTTGGCGATGAGCTTCTCTTGGTCAGAGACCGCCTTCTCGGCCTTGTCGAGCGCGACCGTGCTGGCCTGATGGCGCGCAGCGAACAAGGAAGCGTCCGTCTTGGCCTGCTTGCCGTCTTGGAACCAGGTCATGTTGACGGTGGTCTTGTTCCGCTGGACGTGCTCGCACCCGCTGAACTCGATGTGCCCCGGTTCGCATCGCCCCTCCAGGCCTGCCAGCCGGTCACGGACTTTGCTCAGCCGCTCGTAGTCCTCTAGCTTCGCATCGACCAGGGACTTGGCCATTTCGTTCTCAACCTTGGCCAGGTCGCGGGCCTCGGTTAGCTCATGCAAGCGCACCTGCTCCTGGGCCAGAGCCTCGTCGGCCTGCTCCGCCTCACGCTCCCATCCGCGCTCGTCCGACTCGGCTTTCTGCAGCGCCGCTTGAACACGAGACTCGACCGATTCGCCAATGGTGGTCGCGAAGACGGGCTCGTCTTCTTCCGCCCGTACTTTCAAGCGCAATTGGCGGTCGGAATGGGCCAGCGCGAAGGCCGGTGCCCGTTCGAGCTCGGGGATGCGCTCCTTGCACTGGTCAACCTGCTTCTGCTTGGCCTCGATGTCGCGCAGCAACTGGTCCAACGCCTGGTCCACCAGGCCGAGCACCGAACCGACCAGCAGCGGCGGGTCGCGCCGCGAGCGCTTGAAGCCCAGACCCTCGCCTTCGCGCCAGTGGTAGAAGCCGTCGAAGCGGGTGCGCTGCTCGCGGATGCACCAGGCGAGCAGATGGCGCCATTCGAGCGGCTGATTCGTACCGGGCAAAGAGCGGGCCGCGAGCCTGCCTATCGAGAACTGCTCCAGTGCGCGGCCATATCCGTCGAAGTCGTTCGGCACGGTGCCATCGAACAACCGGTTCAGGGCGTTGCCTTGGGCGGCCAGGGAGTGGCTGTACAAGCCGTACGGCCGGAAGACCAGCCAAGCGGCACCATCCACATGGACCTTTGCCGCCACTCCGCCTTTGGGGAAACTGCCAGCGGCCTTGCTGCGCAGCGTGGCGATGGCCGGGGCGTCGTCACCCAGTACGTACCTCAGCAACAGGCACAGCGAAGTTTTGCCGACGCCATGACCTGCGCTGGCCAACCCCGAGGCATCGTTCCCGGTGGACTCCTTGGCCCAGACGATGTTCAGCCCGGCGTGCAGGTCGATGGTGCGCGTGAGCACCATCGGCTCTCGGGATTCGACCAACCACATCGTTTCAACCCAGAGCCTGGGCTGCGTGCGGACCGGTTGACTTGCCTCGAGCCAGGTCGACATGGCGTCCTCTTACTGTGTGCCGGTGGCCTTGGGGCTGGCCGGTAGCGCCGCGCTGTTCTCGACCTCTGCAGCCACGCGCCGACTCTCGGCCCGCCACAGAAGTCGAGCAGCTTCGGGATGCTCTGGAAGCTGGATGACATCTCCCGGCGACGCACCGGCGCCTCGCGTGTAGAAGGCCTCGCCATCCCGGGTTGAACGCACGAGCACGTCAACACCAGCAAGGCGCTGCACGATGGGCTGGACGCGGCTCAGGAGAGGCATCACGTCATTCATCCCGAGCGCCGGCCGCAAGGACTCTAAGCGCGCGCCTTCTTCGGGGACCAAGTAGTGCCCAGCCGCTGCGAACGCAGCCACCGCTGACTGGATGTCCGCCAGCGAACTGCCCTCCGTCCGCTCGGCGACCAGTGCCGTCACCAGGCCAGCCAGCCGGCCTTCCTCGGCATTGCGAATCATTCCGAGCTCGGAGTACGACACGGGCACCGGCTGCGGCGTGAACGACACGCTGGCCTGCTGGTCCCACGCCTCTAGCACCAGCCTTCGGGTCCGGTATTCCCCGTAAGTCCGAATCTCCCCCTCCTTCAGCACCCGGAAGGTCTCGCTGGGGTAGTCGGCGCCCATCACGTCCTTGGGGTCGAGGATGTAGCGCAGCTCGTCGCGGGTAAGGCCGTAGAGGCGGGCGTAGTAGGCGTCGAGCTCCGCACGCAGTCGGGCGCGGCGCTCAGGGTTCCAGGTGAAGGGCTGGCCCCGCTCGGCGGCGTTGCGTGGGTCGTAAGCGGCCAGGTCCTGGCCCCAGGCCTGCAGGTCGTGTGCCGTGTACGTGAGTTCAAGGACGCGGGGGACGATGAAGGCGAGGTCAGCGTCGGTGTAGCGGTCGGGGGGCAGGACTGCAACCTGCTTCATCGTGAAGTACTTGAACGAGGTACCTCCGACCTTTTGCCGAGCTACGAAGTCACACGCCAGCGCGTTGAGGTTTCCGAGAAGCGCCGCGCAATACGGTGCGGGTGCACTCGGTGTCATGAGGAGGAACTTGTCGCCAACCCCTGCCCTTGGAATCACCGAGGAGATGAGTGTTCTGTAGTCAGTGCTCCGGCAGACGTCGCGCCAGCCCATCAACCACCGCGGGCTGCGGAGGTCCATCCATCCGTCGAGCAGCGCGCAAAGCACCTCGTCCAGTACGGCAGCGTGTAACGTCTCGGCCAACGCATCCAATTCGTTGTCAGCAAGCCGCGTGTCCTGGTTCTGCATTGCCCACTTGGGAAAGTCGACCAAAGCCTTCCTGGTCGTCAAGCCTTCGCCGCGCAGTGCGTTGCTCAGGCGCGCAAAGCGGGACCGGAGTTGCACCTCGGTGGGTGCGATGTGAAGTTGGGCTTGGGTCGCGGTCCAGCCCTCGGCGCTCAGGGCTGTACCCGTCGTGCGACGGAATAGTTCGCCGGTGACCCATTGCGCAAGGGCCAGCAGCATATCGGCGAGAGCGGCGTCAACGGCTGTCACATCCCTCGCCTCGCGAGCGGCATGCAGTGCCAGCCATGTGCGTGCTACTCGGTCGGGCACGCGGGCAATGCGAGCCAGCACTTCACGTTCGTCCACCCAGTAACGCGGTCGCACGGTGAAGTTGGCAGCGGCCTTTTGCAGGTCGCTGACGTCGGACGTTTCCACCTCACCTGGCGCACCACCCGCAGCGTCCAAATAGGTCGCCCAGCGGTGGTCAAACTGGTGAATCATCTTCGCTTCAAACAGGGGCAGCCACTTGGTCCCTGCGGGACCTGAGCGTCCCCCAAAGAACAAGCCACTGTCGCTGGTCATGTTGAAGAGACCCTGCGAGAAGGACACACCCCAGGGGTTCAGCTCAGGCCGCACCAATTGACCATCGTCATCTAGTACTGCCTCGGCCAAAAGGACCGGGGCGGCCCCATAGATTTTCTTGGTGAGCTCGGCGTCACGCTCGCTTCGGAAGACTGGGCATGTTCTTGTGTTTGGGTTCAGAAGAGTGAAATCCTCGGCGGACAGACGAAAACGGCGACGTGGGTCGTGAATCTGAGTCGGCTGACGCGCAAAGAAGACTAGCGATGCAGCGTCGGCCGACGGATTGCCGCTCAAGGTGAGCAGGGCGAAGCGAAATGCGTGGTGGACGGACGGAAAGACAAACTCTTCGTTCTCCAGACACAGCAGGCTACGGAGATGTCCGCCCACCGCCAACCTCTCAAAGTAGGCCTTCGTGGAGTCATCGGTAGCGATGCCGGTTGGGACGATGAAGCCAGCCCGCCCATTCGGCGCAATTGCCTGAAGAAACGTCTCCGAAAAGAGCGCATAAGTATTGAGCTTGCCCACGGCCGCCAAGGGAAAGCGACGCGAAGACCTGAAGAATCCATTCGGGACGTCGCAGGCTCTCTTCGCGGCGTTGAACTGCTCCCAAAGCCAAGGTGCGCTTCGTTCGAGTTCCGCGATGGCCTTCTTCCGCTTGTCGCCAACAAGCGTTGCTACGGACGGAGCGCGTGTTGCAAAGAACTCCTCCTCGCTGAGCTGCAGTTGCTCCCAGGGCGGATTGCCCAGCATCACGCTGAAGCCGCCGGCCGCAGCCACCTGCGGGAAAGCCAGCCACCAGTGGAAGACGCCATACTGGCGGCACAGCGCATGAGCGGCATCCTCCACCTCGGCCTTGGGTGTCTGACCGCTTAGCACACTCCACAGGTAGCCCGACAACGGCACCGTCTCGCCAGTGCCAACCATCTTGGGTGCCAGGAAAGCGGCCACATAGGTGTCGGCCAGGCGAGCGAAGCTGCTGCGTTGTGCCTGGGCCTGTGCCGTGGCCCAGGCCTGGCGTTTGGCGGCCAGGTGGTCGGGCGTGTCGTCGTCCAGGGTCTCGACGCTGAGAGCTTGCGCAGCCAAGCCCGCTTCCGTGAGCAGGTCGCCGCCGGCAATCTGGCGCCAACTCTTAAGGTCGGCCTTGTTCTGCTTCTTCAGGGCGCTGGCCACGGCCTTGTCGTCGCCCGAAAGCGCGGTGTAGGCCTCGTCGGGGATGCCGCCTTCCAGCACCTTGGGGTCCAGCACACCCAGCAGTGCATCGCCCACGCGAAGGTGGTGGTCGACGAAGGTCAGCGGCCGGTCCGGCGAGTAGGCCTCCAGCCACAGCGCCGTCTTGGCCAGCTGGATGGCCATGGGGTTCTTGTCCACGCCGAAGATGCAGCGGCCCACCACATCGCGCAGGGCATGGCGGTAGTCCGATGGCGTCGGGGCTCCACCTTCTCGCTCAGCCGCCGCACGGTGCAGCGCGACCTCGTCGGCCAAGCGCCGCGCAGCCGACAGCAGGAAGTGGCCGCTGCCGCAGGCGGGGTCGCACACGGTCAGCGCGAGCAGCGCCTTCACCGGCTGCTCCGGGTTGGCCTTCACCGTCTGAGCGATGACCGGCTCCAGCGCGCTCTTGATGAGCTCCTGAACCAGGCTGTCGGGGGTGTAGTAGCTGCCGGTCAGCTTGCGGGTGTTGCCCTTGGTGCTGGCATCGGTCTCGTCGTCACCGACGAAGGCCAGGCGCGCCGTTGCGGGCGATGTCAAGCCCTGCGGGTCGGGCACCAGCTCCAGCAGGCTTTCGTAGACGCTGCCCAGCTCCTCGGGGCCCATGTCGCGGTAGTTGACACGGGAGAGGCCGCCATCTGCGCGGAACCAGCCGAGCTGGAACACGGCGGCCAGCAGGTGGCGGTTGTCGAGCTGGGCGGCGTCCAGCCGCGGGCACTTGTCGGCATCGAACAGGCCGCCCAGCGCGGGCAGGCCCAGGGCCGGTTGGCCGCTGGCCAGAGCGCCAAACGTGATGCTCAACGCCTGCCACAGGTCAGCATGGCGGTCGTGCTGGCTGCGGCGCACGGCGCGCTCGCGCAGCCAGGTTAGTGAGTAGCCCGACAGGTAGCGGGCCTTGGCCTCGTCGCTGGCGTCAGGGGCGAAGACCAAGCGTTCGCCGGTGGCGCGGTCCCGGCGGTCTTCCACCGTGGCCAGGAAGATGAGGCGGTAGACCAGCCGCAGCAGCTCTTCGAAGAACGCCTGGCGGTCGTAGCCGTCTTGGGTGCTCTGCAGCGCGGCGCGCAGTGCGCTGTTGGCGGGGTGCGAGAGAAAGCCCGTGCCGAGCGCGCGCAATGCCTCGGCCACCTGGTAGCGCAGCTTGCCGCGCACAGTGACGCCGGCTTGCTGGCCGGCAGCGCGCCAGCGTTCCCAGGGGCAATCGGTGGGCGGCGTCTCGGCCGTGCCGAAACGAGAGGCATGGGCCAGCAGCCAGAAGGCGCTGAAGTCGGCCAGCAGCTCCTCGGTGAACAGGGCTTCGAGGTCGACCTCGATGTAGGCCGGACGGGTAAGGCTTGCGTTGTCGCGCAGGATGCGCAGCGTCAGGCCGTTGCTGACGATGGCCCACAGCGACGCATCGCTGGCGTTCAGCGCCTCCTGCGCCAGCATGAAGGGGCTGCGGCGGCGCGTCTTGCCGGTGTCGGGGTTGGTCTCACCAAAGCGCTCGGCGGCGCTGTCCAGCGCTTGGTCGAAGCCGGCGAAGACTAGCGGCACGCGGCCACCGTTGCCCGCGTGGCCGATGGCGTACTGGTGACCGGCATGCTGGATGGCCGGGCAGCGTGCGGCATCGCTGAAGTGCAGCACATCGCGCAGTAGCGGCAGCAGCCATTCGCGCACGGTGACCTCATACGCCTGCACATCCTGCCGGCGGCGCAGTGCCTGGAAGTCCTGCCACAGGGTGAGCGCAATCTTGAAATCGCGGGCGATTTCGTCGCGCAGCTTCAGGCCCTTGGCGATGCGGTACTGCGGCTCGGTCTGCTCGCTGGCCTTGGGGTCGGCCAGCAGCGTCAGGCGGGTCAGTTCCTCAGCGGGGAGCAGGCCGCCTTCGATGCGGATGGCGCGGTAGGCGAGCTGGTGGAGAGGCTTCTTAGCCATGGCGTCAGGCTCCCATGGCGTTGGTGGCGGCTGCATCGGGCAGCAGCACGTACAGGCCCATCACGTCAACGGGCAGGTTGGCGGTGACCTGGTAGCTGCCGCGGCCTTCAGCCGCCTCGCGCACGCGGCGGTGGTCAGCCAGCAGCGCCTGGGCGCGGGCCTTGGCCATGGCCTCCAGCTGGGGTTGCCAGCCGGGCAAGGCATCGAGGGCCGTCTGCAGTTGGCGGTCACGCAGCGGCGCGGGCATGTTGCGGGTGGCTTCGGCGCCCAGCAGTTGGCGGGTGATGTCGGGGGCGAGTTCGGCAAAGGGCTCGGAGCCACTGGCGGCCACGGCGACGGCCTCCTCGCACATCAGCAGGCGCGTCTGGCTGCCATGGGTGACTGTGAGCTGATGGCGGATGCGCAGCAGCAGCACTGTGGTCTTGAGCGATACGCCGTGCACGAAGGCGGCGCCGGCACGAGCGACTGCTGCGTCATCGGCGGTGTTGCTGGCATCGTCCAATGCCTGTTCCAGCAGCGTGTCGGCCAGCACGGATACCAGCGGGTGCGTACGGTGGACGAAGTTGGCGCCCTGGGCTGCAGGTTGGTGAAAGTCGATGCGCAGGGTGTTGGCGAGGCCCTCGGCAGCGAGGCGCTCGCGCACGGCAGGCGGCAGGTGCTCCGTCAGCAGCTTGAAGTGCTGCTTCACAGGTTGCAGCGGTGCGCCGAGCTGCGCTGCGGCACGGCTGACGAAGCGCTCGACCTCTGCCTCGCCGCCCAGCACAGCAGCGGACTTGCGCCACTCGGGCAGCACGTCCTCGGGCTTCAGACGGCGTTGGGCGAAGATGGAGCGGTTCTGCTTGGCCTTCTCCTTGGCGCTCTGCCAAGCCAGGTCGATTTCCTTCGCCGGCTCGCCGAACAGGTCCAGCTGCGATTGGGCGTTGAGGTGGCCCTTGCGCAGCAGCACAGCGTTCATCAGCGCCTGCGTGAGCTTGCCTTCGTTGTCGGGCATGGGAACCAGCACTCCCAGCTCCTTGCGGATGCTCTCGGCCTTGCGCAGGATGACCTGCAGGACGGCGCCATCAACGGGGTTGTCCTCGCCGTATAGCATGGTGCTGCGTACCTCTCGTGCCTTCTGCCCGAAGCGGTCCACACGTCCTTCGCGCTGCTCGTGACGGGTAGGGTTCCAGCTGAGGTCGTAGTGGACGACTGCGGTGAACAGACCCTGCAGGTTGATACCCTCGGACAGGCAGTCGGTAGCAACCAGCACGCGGGCTTCGCCATCGCCCAACTGTTCGACGGCGGCTTCGCGCTCGTCGGGCGTCAGCTCCCCGGTCACCGCCTTGATGGTTATGGTCTTGAACTTCTCGTGCAGTGCCCCTGCCAAGTAGTGCGCCGTTGCGATGTAGCGGCAGAAGACGACCGGCTGGAAGCCTTCCTTCAGCAACAAGGCAACGTGCTCCTGCAGCTTGGCGAGCTTGGGGTCGTTCTGTTGGCCGGCCAGCGCCGCAGCGCTGGTCATCAGCGCTTGCAGGCGCTGGCTGTCTTCGGTCTGGGCGCCGGGCTCGATGTCATCGGTGGACAGTGCATCGTCGGTGCGTCGAGCACGCGGTCGCTGGCCTGAGCCTCGAACTCCTCCAAGGACGTGGCTTCAGCGCCCTCGGCCTCGCCTATCGCGCCCTGCAGCCGGGTTCGCAGTGCGTTGACGGCTGCAGCGGGTGACGACGAGATGCAGCGCAACAAGGCCAGCGCGGCCCACCAGTTCATGCGCTGTTCGCGCAGGCCTTGGCCTTCAGAGCGCTCGACCAGTTCGCGGGCGTAGGCCAGCACGTCATTGAAGAGCTGGCCCCAGGCCCCGGTCAGCTTGTAGGTGATTTCGGCGGACTTGCGGTCAGGGAACATCGAGGTGTCCTGCCACTCCGCAATGTCCGGGCGACGGCGCTGGACGAAGTGCCGCGATAGGTCTTCGCGCAGGTCACTGCGCTGCCCGGCAGGCAGGTCCTTCAGCTGCGTGAAGTCGGTGCGCAGCAAGCCCAGCAGGTTGAAGAACGCCTCCTCGTCGCCGCTGTGCGGCGTGGCCGTCAGCAGCACCAGGTGCCGCATTGTGTCGGCCGCCAGGCCTTTGAGCAGTTGATAGCGCTGCTGACGGCCCTGGCCGGCTTGGGTGCATGTATGGGCCTCGTCGACGATGACGAACTCGGGGCAGAAGCGCTGGAAGGCTTCACGGCGGCGCTCGGACTTGATGTAGTCCAGGCTGACGACCGTGTAAGGGTGGGCGTGGAACACCGAAGTGCCGGGCGGAAGGTCGCGCTCCAGCCGGTCGGCGGTGTTGGAGCGCACCACCACGGCGGGGATGTGAAAGCGCTCGGCCAACTCGCGTTGCCACTGCTCGCATAGGTGCGGCGGGCACAGCACGGTCATGCGCTGGACCTCGCCACGGTCGAGTAGCTCGCGTGCGATTAGCGCACCTTCGATGGTCTTGCCGATACCGACGTCGTCCGCAATCAGCAGGCGCACCGTCAGCTGCTTCAAAGCCATCAACAGCGGCACGAGCTGGTAGGCACGTGGCTCGACGGCAATGTTGCCAAAGCTGCGGAATGGGCCAGCGCCGCTGCGCAGCTTGAGCTGCAGTGCATCCAGGAGCAACTGGCTCGCCGAGTGGTTACGCGCCTGGGCCACCGAGGGCAAGGGGAACGTAGCCGGCTGGACCGGCTGGCGTTCCAGGGGCAAGTAGATGAGCGTCTCGTCCCGCTCACCGCCGCCCAGGGGGCGCAGGCGCAGGGTCTGCGTGTCGGACTCGGGCAGGACTATCCACTCGCGGCCACGGGCCGCAACCAGGCTGCCCGGGAGGAATTCCGGCGTCGGAGCATTCATGTCGTATCAGGCCTTGCCTGGACCAAATAGGTCGGCGTTGTTCTTAAAAATGTCGGGCCAGCGAGCCTGCTCCTTGGGGAAGCGCACCACCAGATAGCCCAGTTCGTCGAGGGCTCGGTCTATGGCGGCGTCCGCAGCCCGCTGGGTGTCGGTCTCGTGATGAGGTCCGTCGATGAAGACAGCGAGATTCAGGTCGTCGTAGAAGAAGTCGGCACAGGCGTTGGCGCCGCTGACCGTGTGCTGCCCGCGGTCAGGCTTGCGGTAGCCGTGCTCATTGACGTGGTCCAGCCAGGCCTGCTCCAGCGTGCTGCCTGCCGTGCGGGCGAGCTCGGCGTCGTGCGCTTGCGGCCCTCGACCTTGCGTGCCCTGGTGAGCCCGCGCAGCCGTCAGGCGACAGAGGACGTCCAGCAGCAGGCCACCGGCGCCCTTGTCCTTGCGGTCAATGAGTGTGTGGTCCGGCTGGTTGTAGTACGACAGCAGGCAGCGGTAGCAGCCGGCCTCGCACAAGGGCTTGCCGTCGTGGTCGACCTCTTCGGTCAAGCTCTTGCGGGCCCACGGCTGGCCAGTCGGAGGCGGCAGGAAGTGCAGCACCTCCAAGGCCTTCGCAGCCACGGCAGCCAAGGCGTCGGGCTCGGTGGCCAGGCGCGTCAGCACGCCAGCGCCACCCTCTGCCGCCTCGAATAGCAAAATGGACTGGCGGTTGTCGCGCGTGGGCAGGGGCTCGGCCATCAGCTCGCTCTCTTCGAGCTGGTACACCGCCTCGATGCCGCGTTTTAGCGCGTATTGCAGCGTGGTCAGCGTTTCAGCCGCAAGTTCGCCCAGGCGGTAGTGTGGGCGCACGATAAGGATGTTCCGGCGGTCTTCGACGTAAGGAACGATTCGCTGCGGCGGTGTTTTGTCCGGCGGGGCCTCACTCTCAGCCTCTTTCTCGCCGTTGCCGTCGTCGACGCCACCCACCCAGTGGCCGGTGACCGGGTTCATCATGAAGCCCTGGATGGCCTTCTCTTTTCGGCGGCGCCAGCCGAAGTTCATGCGCCAGACCGTTGCGGCCGGGCCGTACTGCATCTCGAGCAGCGGGCCTTCGTCATCCTCGACGACCGTCGTGACCATCTGCAGCTTGCCGTCAGCCTCTGCGAACTGCAGGGTGGTCTGCATCTCGTAGCCCTGGCGTACCCGCTCTTCCTCGTTGGCGGTGATGCGCTCGGCGCGCTTGGTGGAGACGTTCTCGATGCGGTACAGGTTCTTGATTTCCTGGGCACCGGACAGTGACGCCCCGCAGGAAATACAGCGGTCCGAGTCGCGCTGTGAGCGGAAGTGGCCGTAGCCGCACGCCGGGCACAGGCGGGCGATTTCAGTGGGCAGGCGAGCGCCTTCGCTGACCTGGTCTGACCCGGTGATGGTCAGCAAAGCCTTGGTCACGCGGTACTGGCTGCCCTCGTGATAGATGAGGCTGTAGGGGCCAAACTCACCGAGTGCCAGGAAGCGCGGCCGTGACAGGAAGCTCTCACGGCCAATGGAGCCACGCCGAGCCGGCAGGTAGGCCAGCAACGGCAGGCGCGGGAAGTTGTACCCCGGCAGGAAGCCTTGGCTCGCGAGGTAACGGTAGGTGTAGAAGTCGCTGTTGAAGGCGCTATCGCCTGCCAGTAGCAGGTCACGCTGCTTGCGGGCTTCGTTGTGACGCTGCTGGGCCTCACGACGCTCGCGTTCGCTGGCGGCGGGGTTGTTCTCGATTTTGAAGTTCAGCTCGATGGCCTGTGCCGTGGCGCGGTACAGGTCGCGCCAGCGCTGCAGGGCACCGTCGAACTCTTGGTACGCCCGTTGGAACACCGCTTCGGCCCACTTGTCTGTGTACCAAGGCGCGTTCGTGGGCGTCAGCTCGTTCGTCAACATGCCCAGCACCTTCAGGCCACGCTGATGCGCGCGCTTCTTCGCTTCCGGCTTGTCCAGGTCCGACGCCATCTCTTCGGTCACCGGCAGCGCTTCAGGCTGGTTCATGTCCAGCAGGTCGCGCACGCTATTGCCCAAACGCTTGCCGGTCTCGGCAAGCCAGATGGCGTGCATGTGGCTCTTGACCAACTCCAGGTTGGCCAGGTCCAGCGTCGGGGCGTTCACCTGTCCGTGCACCATGCGGACAGGGTCGCGGAAGTAGTACTGGTCGTGCGGGCTCTGCGAGGCGCAGTAGGTAATGACCAACGCCGGCTGGCCAGCGCGCCCCGCACGGCCACTGCGCTGGGCGTAGTTGGCCGGCGTGGGCGGCACGTTGCGCATGTAGACGGTGTTCAGGGACGAGATGTCGACGCCGAGCTCCATCGTCGGGGAGCAGAACAGCACCGGCAGCCACTCGAGTTCGACGCCGTTCTTGCCGCGCCACTCGGCACGGTCCTTGTCGGTGAAACGGAAGCGAGCTTCGCGCTCCATCCGGTCTTCCTGCTCGACCTGGGCCGTGTGCTCGCGGGCCTCGAACTCAAAGAGTTGGTGCACGGGGCTGTCGAGCAGGCCGGCGATGTTCAGATACAGGCTGCGGAAGAAGGCGTTGTCCTCGGCCTGACGCTTGCTCTCGCCAGAGCCGAGCTCCCACTGCAACGCGGTGCCGTTCAGCTGCCACCCCAGCACACCGAAATCCGTCTCCTCGCGCTTGACCATGCCGTAGGACTCGGCGGCCTTCAGCAGCGCCTGGATGACATCCGGATAGGTCTGGTCGTTGATGTGCTTGTAGTAGGGGTTGCCACCGCCCCAGGTGCTGCCCTGGCGAAGCAGCTTGCCCAGGCGGGAGCGGCTGGAGCCAATGACGAGGAAGTCTTCGACCACCACCCGACGACCGCGACGGTCAGACTCTTCGCGCGGTCGCGAAGTGGCGAACCAACGGGACGGCACTGGGCGTTCGTCTTCGGTGAAGCCCCAGGGCTCGCAAAGGTTGGCGTAGCTCTGGGTGCGAAGCTGCTCGAGTTCGGTGCGGTCGAGGTAGCGTGTGGCGATGCACAGGCCCTGGCGCATGAAGTCGAACAGCTCGCGCAACACCTTCGCGCGCTCGGCCGGGCTGGCCGCCTGGAGCACCTGCGGGGCCTGGGCCCATTCGGCGGCGTCGGCGGCGAGGTCGTCGATGTCTTGGTAGCCGATGCGAATCAGCCCGAGCTGTTCGAGGTTGGGGTTGTTGAATCGCCAGCCACGGCGCAAGTCAAAGTAGCTACGGTAGCCCAGGATGCCGCGCATGGCCTCCTGGACCTGCCGTCGGGTGTTGCCCTTGACCTCCGGCTGCTGCATGTACTCGGCACGCACGGCGGGGTCGTCGCGGTGGAAGCCCAGGGCTTCGAAGACAGCGTTGGCAACCTCACGCTCGGACAGTGCCTTGCCGCCGGCCTTGCGCACCGCCGACAGCAGTGCCGAACGGGTCAGCAGCACCTGCAGGAAGTCGTTGAAGTGCCCAGCTTGCAGCGCGGCGTCCTGCCGGTTGTCGGAGAAGCCGAGCACTTTCTTGGCATCGGCCGACAACTCCTGGTCCTGCTCGTACAGGTAGCGCAGGGCCGAAAGCGTCAGCATCGTCGTCGCCGAGCTGCGACCCTCGCCAGAAAGCGAAGTCAGGCGCAGGGCGTCCTTGCCGGACGTTGTGTGCGACACGCCGCAGGCCAGGCAGAAGCGGAAGGCGCCCGGAATGAACCAGCTCGGCAGGCCGCTGTCAGCGCTGACGACGCCATCGGGACGCACCTTCAACGACTGGGGAAGGAACTTGCGTTGCCCAGACTTGATGCGCCATTCGCCATCAGCCCGTTCTTCGAGCCAGGACTCCGGGTAGCGCTCCAGAGATTCAGGGTCCCAAAGGCCTCGACCATCCGGCATCAGGAAGCCGAACTTGACCTGCTCGTCGTCGTGCTGCCGTTCTTCGATGCTGCGGACGTTGAAGGTCCGACCTTCATGACCGTCGGTGTCCCAGACCGGGATGTACTCCTGGCCGCAGTCGCGGCAGAAGTGCACGTGGTAGTAGCGGCGCTGCCGCTCGTCATCGCCTGAGACGAACTGCTGACCGTCGAGCGTGATGGCACGATGTCCTGGCGCTTCCAAGGTTGTGAAGACCTTGCCACCACCAGCGATGAACTGGTGGAGCTTGAACGCGAACAGGCTCTTGCCGGCGGCATCGGTGACGGCGTAGGCCCGCAACATGAACTGCTGCAGGTAGGCCAGGCAAGTCTCGATAGGCTCACCGGAGGCATCGTGCAGCAGCTTGGCCGCGTCGGCCAGGGTGCGCGGACGTGCGCGCCGTGGCTTGTCGTCTTCGTAGGTCAGGCCCAGCGTCAATTCGACCCAGACCGACATCGGGTGCGCAGCCAGTGCCTCAAAGCCAAGGTCGGCGGGAACGCCGGACCGGATGGCGGGGCCGAGGCTGCTGCGGATGGATTCGAGCGTCTGGCTTTCGGGCGTCGTGCGCCGCAGGGTCTCGGTGATGACGTTGCGGTCGGCGATGGCGGTGCCGAACAGCCGGCGAGCCACGCGTGCGACGACGGCGTTGCGTTCCATCTGGCTGCCCTCGGACGCCATGGTGGCCGAGGTGCCGATGCAGATGAGCTCGTCGGCCAGCGCTTCGCGCACGCGGCGCACCAGCAGCGCGACGTCGGCGCCCTGGCGACCACGGTAGGTATGAAGTTCGTCCAGCACCAGGAAGCGCAAGCCCTTGGCGTTGCGCATCACCGCCTTGTCGATGTCGTTCTGCCGGGTCATCAGCAGCTCGAGCATCATGAAGTTGGTCAGCAGGATGTCCGGCGGCTTGGCCGCCATGGCTTGCCGCTCTTCGTCCGATTCCTGCCCGGTGTAACGGCCGAAGCTCACAGCGCGGGTCGCGGGGTCAGAGCCCAGGAACTTCTTCAGCTCCTCCAGCTGGGAGTTGGCCAGCGCGTTCATCGGGTAGATGACGATGGCGCGCGTGCGCGGCGTGGGGTCGGCCTTCTTGGCCTTGAGGCAGGCGTCGACGACCGGGATGAAATAGCTGAGCGATTTGCCGGAGCCCGTGCCGGTGGTGAGGACGTAGCTCTCACCGGCCAAAGCCAAGCTGATGGCCTCGGCCTGGTGCTTGTGCAGCGGCAGTGTCACCCCGGCCGAACTGGCCGACTTACCCAGACGGAAGATGTCCGAGCACTCGGCACTCAACTGGCCTGCCTGGACCAGCTCATCGACCGTGCCCCCCGACCTGTAGTTCGGGTTGATTTGGATGAGCGGCTCAGGCCAGTAGCGCTGGCTGTCGTACTCGCTGTCGACGAAAGTTCTGAGGTCGTCGGACCGGATGCGCGTAAAGCTGCGCGTGAACTGTTCGTACTCCGCGACGACGTGTTCGCGGAAGCGAAAAACATCCATGGCTACCTCCCCTTGGCGGCCGGCTTAGTGGCCGGCTGCCCTTGTTCTTCGGCCGTGATGCCTTGTTTCCGGCAGTGCTCACGAACCAGCACTTCTAGCAGATTACTGATGCTTCGATGCTCGTGAGCCGCCGCAATGCGAACAAGCTCCTTGGTTTCAGGGGAAACCCGCAAGTTCAAGGTTTCCGTCTTTCGCTCCATCGGGCTCTCCTGCTGCAACCTGCGCCAGCAATGTAACGCGGATGTGTGGGCGGAAGAGGCGGGTCACGCGAGGGGCGGCCACGCTGGTGCGCAGCACGCGCGGTTCGGCATAAACGGCGTGGCTATACGAAAAGCTCAATCGCCGCACCAACAGGGGAGGGCGAAGAAACCGAGCTCACCGCGACGACGGTGACCACCACCGTAACGGCAGCAGCTCTCATCTTCATTAACCAGATTCGCATGGAGATGTCGCGGGCTACCCCAATACCGATGCGGGGTCCGGGCGACTTCCCGTGCCTCTGCAAATAACGCAGCCGTTATCGGTGACCTTCACAGACTGTATATGTTCAACATCCCACAAAATCAGGCTGAAAGCAGCGCCGATTCCGCAGCCACGCAATCGAACGCAGCGCAGGGCAGCTCGTCTCCACCTGCCGCGACGACGATGACCTATGGTCAATTTCTGGACCACGGCATCACACTCTTCGGCCCTGCCGCCAAACAACAAGCAAAAAACTTCGCATCAGCCCTCCGGCTTTGGGTGCAGGTTCATGGGTACTCGTTCGAGAAGCGGGTGGGGGAGGAGTTCTCCGTCGACTTCGACAAGTTCTTCCTGCGCTTCAGCGACGTCATCGCCGAACGCTTGGCGCCGCGAACTCAACGGGACCGCCAAGAGCAGTTGCTACGCTGGCGTCGAATCGCGCAGGAACTTCGCGAGCACGACCTCCTCCCGGCTGCCTTTTCCGACGCCCTTCAACACTGCCTGAACGCCTCGCCGTTGACCTTGGCGCAGATTGCCAGAGACAGCGGCATCGGTGTCCACAGCCTTCGGTATTGGGCAGCTGGACGCGGCCAGCCGAGAGGCGCAGCTGTCAACGAGTTGGCAGGACTGGAGGCAACGCTTGAGCTGCCGGCCGGAACGCTCGCGAGTCGATTGCCCCCAGCGCGCCGCACTCGATACGAGCGCGGCGTAGTGAAAAAGCAAAAGACCACGAGCTTTACCAAGGTCCGCAAGGTCCAGCGAGCCAGGGTAGGAGAGCCGTATGCAGTGAAGTTTTCTGCGGCGTTGTCGGCGCAATGGACAGACCTTCTTCGTCTGAAAACCAACCCCTTGCGGAAGGGGGCGCGCGGGAGAAATACCTGGCGTGTAAAGCCGGTCGACCGCGTCGGCTCGCTCATTCAGCCGTGGATGGTTGTCGACGGTCAGGTCTGCCCTACCGCGGGTGTCCATTGGCACTTCTTCGCTTCATACCTTGGCTGGCTCAGCCTGGCGCGTCCCGAAGGCCCCGGAATTTCTTCTGCGGACACTCATACCCTGGCTTGGCTCGCTGACCCAGAGCAGGTCATCTCGTATGCGATGTGGCGCATCGACTTCAGCGGCAAAAAGTTTCACAACGGCGTGAACGTGATGCTGCAACTGGTGGAAAGCTACTTGCGCCCGGGCAGCGGTTTTCTCTGGCTTCGCCCGGAGCTCAGAGCAACGGTGCCCTCTATGTCTCTGGTTGCCGACGAGGCCCACGGTTCGGAACACTCGGAGAAGGCGGCATGGCAGAAGCACTGTGAGATTGCACGTCGGCAGTTGCGCGAGTTCCGTGAGAAAACAGCGGACACGATGGGCCTTCGGCTGTCGCGGGACCCGACAGAACGGCTGGCTGCTGTCCTGCATGATGAGTTTCCTCTCAAGAAGCTGGTCGAGTTCATCGAGACCCTGGAGCGGTCTGCTCCTCCGCCGGCACACCATCGGGATTACTGTGCGTGGATTCGAGATGTGACGCTGTGCAGGTTGATGGCGTCGAATCCCCTCCGTGCAGGTCAGTTCGCTGCGTTGACGTTTAAACCGGGCGGTTCAGGCAATTTGTTGCGAGTTGGCCCGGGAAGGTATCGCTTGCGCTTCGACCCCAGCGACTTTAAAAACGAAAAGGGAGCCGCCGACAAGCCATACGAGGTCGAAGTCGATGCTTCGGTTGCGCCTTGGATTGACCGATACCTCGCCGAGAGTCGGCCGTATTTGGCTGACGCTGAGGCCACGGACCGCTTCTTCCTGGCGGCTGTCGTCGGTCCCCGAAAGCACAAGGAATTTTTGGATGAGCAGGGACTCGAGCAGCCAAAAGGGTGGAGTGCTCAGGGAATCCTCAGCCGCATGAAGACGTTGACGTCGACGTACATAGACGCCTGCGCCGGATTTGGGCCTCATGGATTCCGCCACATCATCGCTACAGACCATCTCCGTCGGCATCCCGGCGACTACTTGACGGTGGCCACTCTTCTCCATGACAAGCTCGAAACAGTGCTGAAGAACTATGCCCATTTGGGCCCGGCAGACGGCTTGCGCGTGCTGGCTTCGGGGATTCGGGAGGCAACCGCTCAACTGTCAGCACAACGCAGGACGTGAGGGTAGGCGTCGTGGCGCCTATCGGCGGACGGCGGCCTGCGACTACAGGCTTACACTTGCCAAAAACTTGAATCTGCTAACGGCAGACATCGAGGGAGGCGAGCAGTGGCGTACTTTCAGGAGAACGCATCGCGTCTGGTCGTCCGTGAGGGCTTGGCGCCCAACTCAGGACTCAGGCGTGGTCAGGTCGGAGCGCTTCTTGCGCTCGCGGCGCACTTCATCGAGCGGCACGAGCCCGCCATCGTGTCACTGCCCACGGGCTACGGAAAGACAGCGGTGCTCACTGCCGCCTGCTTCCTCCTGCAAGCGCAGCGCGTGCTGCTGGTCACACCGACGGGTCCGTTGCGTAGTCAAGCGGCCAAGGCCTTTCGAAGCCTTGAAACGCTTCGCCGACTCACTGCACTGCCTGGCGAGCCGGACCTGCAGGGCCCACAAGTTGCCGTTGTTGAGGAGCGGATTGACTCCCCTGAGGCGTGGCAGGCGCTGGAGCAGTTCGACGTTGTCGTCTGTACTCCTCACTCGGCCAGTCCCGAGATGGATGGTGTGCCTCCGCCGCCTGACGGGCTGTTCGACTTAGTCCTTGTCGATGAAGGGCACCATTCGCCTGCAAGGACATGGGCGGCCTTTATACGAGCAACTCCGCGCGCCCGTCATGTCCTCTTAAGTGCCACACCGTTTCGCCGTGACCGCAGGCAACTGCCGGGGCGGCTCGTCTTTTATTACTCGCTCCGCCGTGCGGTCGAGGAGAACGCCTTTGGCAAGGTCGTCTTCAGCCCGGTACTGGTCGATGACGCTGAGCTTCCGGAGAGGCGCGACGCGGCGCTGGTCGCGGCGGCAGTTGAAGTGTTCAGGCGGGATGCGGAAGCCGGCCTGCAACACAGGCTTTTCGCGCGCACCGAGCGGATTGCGGATGCAGAGAGGCTTGCATCCTTGTACGTGGCCGCCGGCCTACGGGTTGAGGCGGTCTCAAGCCGTAGGTCTCGACAGCAGATTGAAGAGGTAGAGGCCCGGCTCGTCGCTGGCGAGTTGGATGGAGTCGTCTGCGTGGACATGTTCGGCGAAGGCTACGACTTCCCGAAATTCAAGATTGCAGTCCTGCACAGCGCTCACAAATCCTTGGTGCCAACGCTGCAGTTCATCGGCCGATTCGCGCGCACAAACGACCAACACACTGGCGCCGCGACCTTCTTGGCGGTACCACGCGAAATTGATGCTGAGAGCACGGAGCTCTACAGGGAGGGAGTTGACTGGGACGTCCTGCTAGCGGATGTCGCTGAAGCACGCCAGGGGCTGGCGATTCGTGAGCGTGAGACCCTTCAGTCGTTTGCGCAGGCCGGACACCCTTCGGCGGACTACGAGGCGGTGAATCCTGGGGCCTTCCGTTTGGCACAGCATGTTGCGGCGTACAGGACGGGCCAAGCGCCCAACTTTGATGCGGCGCCTGAGACGCTCAAGTCTCTCCAGGTCACGAATGCCTGGCGCAGCGACGATGGGACCACGTACCTGCTTCTCGCCAAGTCCGTTCGGTCGCCCATCTGGTATCGCGATGACCAATTGGTCGATGCAGCGCACGAGTGCTTCCTACTGAAGTATTTCCCGGCCACGCAAGTTCTGTTCATCACGGCAACAGAGCGCTCCGAGCGCTACTACGCCGAGCTGCTGGACGTCTTCTTCGAAGGCCGAGCGGCACCGCTGGCCTTCGAGCAGATTCGGAAGGTGCTGAACGGCATGACGGACCAGGAGTTTTATAGCGTCGGGATTCGGAGCACGTCACCTACGGCCACTGCCGAGTCCTACCGCATCGTCGCGGGCAGCAACGCGGACAGAGGTGTACGCGATACGGACGCCGCCAACTTCTCCCAGGGTCATTTCATGGGGCGCGGCCAGGTCAACGGTGCAACCGAAGTCATCGGTGCGAGCGCCGGTGGCCGGGTCTGGTCAAACGGGAAACTCTCGATTCCCGACATCCTGGACTGGATGGAGGCCCTGCATGGACGTATGACGGCGGCCCAAGTCAACATTGGGCGGTCAGGCCTCGACTTGCTTTCTTATGGTGAGACGCTGCAACGAATTCCGGCATCTACCTTCATGACGGACTGGTCGAAGAACGCTTACAGGGACAACCCAGTCGTGCTCATAGAAGATGGTGCCGACACTTTCAGGACCTGTGTGCTGGACCTGGAGGTGAGCGATATCGCGGTGAGCGCGGATGGGTCTTCGCTAACATTCCGCCTTGGGGATGGCGGTCACTATCAGCAAGTGCGTTTCCGCCTGAATCAGAGCCCTCAGTATGCGTTGATGGCCGACGAGCCATCTATGCGCGTAGCTGCTGCGGAAGGGCGTTGGGAGTCCATCGAGGAATGGCTTGAGGACAACGGGCTTGTCTTCTTCACGAAGGAACTAGATTCCTTCACGCGAAGCACGCTCCAGCGGCGTCGGGCGAGCGCTGGCATTCGTCCGGATAGCTTGATGGTGCACAACTGGGATGGCTGTGAGATGCAGGTCGAGTTTGACCTGGCCAATCCTGGCCGCATGACGGTCCAGCGATTTCTGCAGGACTACCTGCTGGGCCTCCCGGACAACGCCTTTGTCATCTATGACCACAGGTCGGGCGAGGCGGCGGACTTCATCGTTGCACAGGCCATGCCAGCCAATCGGCTGGCGGTATCGCTCTACCACTGCAAAGGCGCCGGGGGACCGGTCTCCGGCGGGCGAGTTGACGATGTCTATGAACTTGCAGGCCAATGTGCGAAGTCGGGCAGGTTCCAGCGCAAGGACTACTTGGTCCGTCACATCGAACGACGCACGCTCGTTCGGCCGGGTCGCGGTCATTCCCCATTTCTGGTCGGCAGCCGGGACGCTGCGCTGCAACTTTTGCGGGCATGTGACCCCATCGCCATACGCCTAACGGTGTATGCGGTGCAGCCGGGGTTGTCGGCAGGAGGTCTTGTCGAGAACGTCAGGACGGTGATGGCAAGTGCGAATGACAGCCTGACATCGCAGGGCGTTGAACTTCGCTGGATGACTAGCGCATAGAAGCGCCGTTTTTCCAGGCCGGGCCAAGCGCTAGCTATACGAAGTCCCAGGACATTTCCACGAGGACTTCATGAAATCAACGCTACTGGAGGCGGCCCAGCTGCTTCGCAATCTACGGGCAGGCCGGATTCTGCAGCCAGCAGAGCTGGCGGACCTGCTGTCCGATGTTCCCTTGAACGGCGCAGTAGGCCGATATGCCATCCAGGCAGCCGTGCCGCACTGGCTGGCAGAGAAGATGGAGGCCGTAGTTCACCTGAGGCTGCGAGGCGCCACCACTCCAACCATTGACCGACGCGACACCATCCTGGCCCTGGTGTTCCAGGGGGCAGGTGTCCAACTTCGATGCGTGATGCAGCTGAGCGCTGCGGCGGTCAAGGCGTATCTCGCCGATGCCGTCGATGCGGGCACGCTGACACTCGCGCTGCTCATTGAAAGCACGCACGAATGCGTGTTGCTCCGTGTCCCACTAGACGAGAGGGCAGGAGTCGAGTTGTTGAAGGAGGTGGGCCGTGCCCGGCCTTCGAGTTATGGCTCGGCTCCGGCGAGGCAAATGGCTGCAATGCACTGCCAACACGCGTACGTGCCGAGCATCGTTGAAGGGCAAACGGTGACGGACGTCGTCACGGTGCATGTACAGCCGTCAGAGAACGCTGAAAGGGTTGGCGGCGCTGGCGTTGAGCACCGTAAACCCAACCGCCATTCGCTGCACTGAGGTCGATGAGTTATTCAACAGAGGCGCGGCGTTTCACCGCGCCTCTGCTTCTACCCGTCGCGGACCGCAGCCGGCTGCATCCAGAAGTGCAGGGTGGTCCAACGAGCTCGCTACACGAAGTCCCAGGGCAACAAATCAGAAAGGACCCCATGGACTTCCTAGAACCAAACGACTTCCGCAGAATTCGACAAGGGCTCGTACTCGACACTCAGGGCGTCGACCGCATGTCAGGGCAGCCGCCTGTCGCGTGTGAATTTGAGGGCTGCATCATCGGGGCTTCAGTACCCAGCTCTTTGCTGCTGTCGCTTGGTGGCTGCGATGGAGCTATCAAGCACCGATTTGACGTCTTAGCCCATCAGGGCGATGGCAGCAGTCTCGCGCTCTTCACTGTTCAAGCCGGCGGCGCTCAGCTGAGGGTGCTCATGCCGCTTGGCGCACCGAGCATTCAGCGCTACCTGCGGGAATGTGTACGTAGGCAGATGCTGCGCCTGCTGCTCGGTGACGAGGACTCGCGTGCGACGGTGTTGCTTGGTGTACCGGGCAACTTCACAGACGAATCGCTGGTTGAGCGGCTGCTGCGAGAGGCGATGGCTCGAACCCGGGACGCCGGTGGCATCTTGGCGCTGTGTCACGAACTGGCCGACTTGCGTGGCGTGCGTACGCTCGTTCCCGGATTGCCAGTTACGGATGCCGTTGCCGTCCTGGTTGCTGAGGCAGAGCTTGTGGGTCAACTTGACCTTCAGGTTCGTCCAACCGAAGGCACACAGGGCGCCGCGCACTGAGGCAGCGCGCGGGTCAATATTCAAAAGGCGCGGCTGTGGTCGCGCCTTCATTTGTTTGAGGAGCCGCCGGCACGGCAGCGTCACAGTGCCGTCGAACGCCGCAAGGCCGCCTCTGGTCGGCGATGCAGTTCGCCACGCGCTTCGGTCATCATCTTGCGTCGCGACCTCAGCGGAGGTTGCCCGTTTTTCTCCCTTCAGCGCCGGATGGGCGATACGCATGACGACGGAATTCGAACCCCTTTCGCGAGAGCAGCTCTACGACCTGGTGTGGCGCGAACCGATGCTTAAAGTAGGGGAGAGGTACGGTGTCTCGTCCAGCTACTTGGCACGGGTCTGCACGGAGCTTCGGGTGCCAAGGCCAGAGCGCGGGTACTGGTCCAAGCTTGAATTTGGCAAGGCCGACCCGCGGCCAGCATTGCCCCCAGCGCAACCTGGAGACGTGACGGAGTGGAGTCCCGGCGCCACCGTCGGGACACGGCAGCGAACAGTAGCGCGCGAGCGAAGGGTACGTACCCGTGCTGCGGTTGCGGGCGTCGCGCCTATTGACCAGCGCCACGAGTTGCTTGTTGGGGTCAAACCACTGTTCCTCAAGACTCGTGACAGTGACATTGGCCTACTGCGACCCTACAAGCGACTCCTCGTCGACGTCCTGTCATCACAGAAACATTTGGACGTGGCGCTCGACGCAGCAGACGCGCTGTTCAGGGCGCTGACAGCACGCGGCCACCGGGTAATGCTTGCTCCGCCTGGTACCCAGATGCGCCGCGAAGAGGTCGACGAGCGAGAAAGTCCGAAGAAGGACCGTCATCACCGCACGCTCTGGGCGCCTGACCGTTCGACCGTCGTATACGTAGGCAACGTGCCCATCGGGCTGACGATTTTCGAGATGACCGAGTCGGTAGAGATGGTGTACGTGGGCAGCAGCAAGTACGTCCCTGTCCGCGACCTCACGGTTGAACAGCTGCGCCGCTATAAAGAACCGCGGCATTGGCGGACAACGAAGGAATTTGCCTCAGGGCGTCTCGCCGTGCAGGCGTATTCGACGGCCTGGCGGGTCAAGTGGTGCGAGCGTTGGCAGGAAGCCAAAGCAGGGCAGTTCGCCTCATTGACGTCAAAGGTCGTCAAGGCGCTCGAGCTCGCGGCGCCCGAACTCGCGCGAAAGTACGAGGAGGCTGAAAGGCAGGCCGAAGAAGAACTCCGCAAGTGGGAAGAATCTCGGCGGCGCGCGGAGGAAGAAGCCGAGCGCGCCCGCCGGGAAAAGGCTCGCCAGGAATCGCGGCGGGACCTGCTGGCTGCAATCGCTTCGTGGGAGCAGGCGCGCAGCATTGATGCTTACTTTCAGGCGGTGGAGCGAGAAGCGGAGCAGCTGCCCGACGCGGACCGAGAGCACTTGCGTGGTCGGCTGGCCGAGGCCAGGAGCCTAGTGGGGCAGTTGGATGCATTGGGGCCGCTGAGGGCTTGGAAGGCGCCTTTGGAAAGGTAGGTGACGCTGCGCCGGCTGGTGGGCCTACCGCAGGGGCGGGGTCTCAGGCCGGAGAGTTCAATGCCTTCAGCTTCGCTTGCTGGCGGGCCATCTGGCGGACGGCTGGATTGCTGTCGCGAACAGTTTTGGTGACGGTTCCGGTATTGGGGCGGGTGACCACCTCGGCGGTGGATGCCGCGGGCGCCTGGTTTCCGTGGACGCGCTCCACCTCGGGTGGGGCCTTGCGGCGAAACGTGCCGTCCAGGAATGCTTTGAAGTCCTCGGGATGCCAGTACTCTCGGCTGCCGAAGGCCACAGGCGCGGGAAGTCGGCCTTCCCGGACGTGGTTGTCGACAGTCTTGATGCAGCAGTCAAGCATTGCGGCGGCATCCGCCTTGGTGACCAGTTTGAAATCCGACAGGTTAGACATGACGAGGCGCGGCAAAGTTGCTGTGCCTCGTCTAGGCCCCGGTGTTTAGCCTGCGCTGGGCGCTTGCGTGGCGGCTGTGTGGCGCTGCTTGTCGGTCGTGTCTTCTTGGCCAAAGGTGCCAACGATGCGAGATGCCGGAAACGCGATGACCGCTGCGCTCGCCGCCTTGGGCTCATCCAGCTTGTTGGTGGCGCGCGCTCCCGTGTCGATATGTGCGGCCTGGGCTTGCTGGGCGGCTCCCCTCGGCGCCGGAATCGGGCGTGCTTCCGAAGTGGGAGAGACTGCGGGCACAACCTCGTCGCTAGGCGCCTCCTCCGTGTCGGCGGTCAGGCTCCCGATGGGCAGTTCAGCCGCCTTGCTCAGGAACCTCCGCCCCCGGTGGATGCGGACTTTCTTGTCGTCCTTGAAGCATTCGTTGAGCTTGCGCGCCAAGCGAGACGAACAGAGGTGGGCATAGCGCATCAGCATGCGCAGGTCACGATGGCCACTGAAGACCTGCAGCTCCGGCAACGTGAACTTGCCGCTTTCTGCCAAGCGAGACAAAGCCTCGTGTCGCCCGTCATGGATATGCAGGTCTTCGATGCCTGCCATGCGGCAGGCTTTGGACCAGGCGCCGATGACGTAGTCCAAGCCAACGGCAAACACGCGGTCCGTATCGCGCGGGAACAATTTCAGTTGCTCGAGCAGGTCCTCGCGGAGAGCAAGCTTGCGCGGGCGACCGTTCTTCGTCTCTGGCAGATAGGCAGTTCCCGCCTCAAAGTCGATGTGCGCCCAGGGCAGCCCCATCGTCTCGGCACGCCGCGCCGCGGTCATGACTTGGAAAAGATAAAAAACCTGGAGGTAGGGCACAACCTCGGCGGTCTCCTCGGCCAAGGGCCGGAGTTCGGCTCGCGTTGCTGCCAAGACCTTCTTGCGCGCGCTGGAGCTCGAGAACTGCCGTCCTTGCAGGGAATCTTCCGCCAGCTCGCCGAGGCGCTTTTCAACGGCGCGCTCGTAGTCGAGTGCCGCCAGCGCCTCCAGAAGCCGCCGCTCCTCGGACTCCGAAATTCTGCGGTCTCGCTCGTTGAAGTACTTCGGACGACGGACCGCGTCCATCGGGTTCTTGGCCAGCGGGTAGTCCCACACCACCGTGGCGACCTTGTAGACGGCCTTCAGACGGTCAATCTCGCGGTCGACAGTGCCGGGCGCGATGTCTTGCTCAAGGCGGTCGTTGATGAAGGCCTCAATGTCGACCGTCTTGATTTCGGCGAACGGCTTGTGAATCCAAGCCAGCTCGTCGCTGACCTTCCTCATCCGGAACTTGGCCGCTCGCACTGGCAGGCCGCGGGCGTGCAGCTGTTCGCGGTACTTGGCCAGCAAGTCGATGCCTGCGGGTCCGCTGTCTGCAAGCCAACCTTCAAGTGAGTAGGCAATCACTCGATGGCTCTTGTGCTTCGGCGCCTCCTCCAAGAGGTAGCGCACGATGAGGTCCGCGAGGGTGACCTTGAGCGATGCCGTGTAGTCGACGAACAGGCCACTTCGGCGCTCTGCGCCGACGCGGTCCAGGAAGGACTCGGCGGCTGCACGCGTCTTGAACGTGGCGCTTACTTCCTTGTGACCTTTTTCGCGAATCCGAATGAGCCAGCTCTCGTCGAGCTGTTCGACACGAGGCTTGAAGCCCTGGGCTTTCAGCGCTTCCATGCAGGCTTCGACCGCCGGCAACTTGTTGAACGGGAAGTACGCCGTGAGGTCGTCACGGTTCTTGACGCTGACCCGGAAGCGGGAGCGATTGGTGAGGTCCGCCATGCGGGAATCTCCAGTTGGTGAGGGAGATTCCTGAAGCGACTCAGGTTTATTTTTTGGAGCGTCTGTGCCGACCAATCCTGTTCTTGTGGAACAGATTTGGAACAGCGCTCCCCAGAAACGCGAAAGCCGCGGTGTCCGCGGCTTCTGCAAGTCCTTGATGTACAAGGAAAATTCTGGTCGGGGTGAGAGGATTCGAACCTCCGGCCTCTACGTCCCGAACGTAGCGCTCTACCAGGCTAAGCTACACCCCGTTTTGGTCATTCGATCGAGAGTTTGTTCAAGAACTTCTCTCTACCGACTGAGCCGCAAATTCTAGCAGGCTTTCTTTCCACTTGGAAAGGGGGAGCGCCGACAAATGTTGTCGCGCCTGTGCGACTTCCGCGCGGCGGCCTCGCGGGTCGCCTCCAGTGCGCCGGTGCGGCGCACGATCGCGACGATGTCCTGCAGCCGTTCCACCTCGCCATGCTCGATCGCGTGGCGGATCAGGGCGCGGTCGTCGTCGGTCCCGCGTTCCATGGCGATCAGCAGTGGCAGCGTGGGCTTGCCTTCGCGCAGGTCGTCCCCGACGTTCTTGCCCAGTGAATCGCTGGTGCCCTCATAGTCCAGCGCATCGTCGATCAGCTGGAAGGCGGTGCCCAGCGAGCGGCCGTATCCGGCGCAGGCTTCCTCCAGGGTGGGGGGCGCATCGGCGAGCACCGCGCCCAGGCGCGCGCTGGCCTCGAACAGCTTGGCCGTCTTGTAGCGGATGACGCGCAGATAGCTGTCGACCGCAACGTCCGGGTCATGCATGTTCATGAGCTGCAGGACTTCGCCTTCGGCGATGACGTTGGTCGCATCGGCCAGCACCTCGAGCACGCGCATGCGATTCACCGACACCATCATCTGGAAGGCGCGCGAATACAGGAAGTCGCCCACCAGCACGCTGGCCGCGTTGCCGAACAGCGCGTTGGCCGTCTGCTTGCCGCGGCGCAGCGCGGACTCGTCGACGACATCGTCGTGAAGCAGGGTCGCTGTGTGGATGAATTCGACGACCGCCGCGAGCTCGCGGCTGGCGGGGGAGTCGGCGCCCAGCGCGTTGGCGAACATCAGCACCAGCTTGGGCCGCATCCGCTTGCCGCCAGCGTGAATGATGTACGCGGAAATCTGGTTGATCAGCGCGACGTCCGATCGAAGCCGCTGCGCGATCACGGCATCGACTTCGTTCATCTGCGCATTCAGCGCCTCGAGGACCTCGGCAACAGGGGTAGAGGCAATGGGTTGCACTCTGGACTCACGGTGAGGGGAAGCGCGGATTATAGGAAGGCCCGCGCGAGGCGCTGGCCGAGCCACGCGCTCTTGCGCACCCGCGCGGCTGGGCAGCGCCGTGACGACCCGTGGCGGAGTGCGCATCCGGACGCTCCGCCGGCCGCGAAGCCCGATGGCTGCGGGCTTGGGCGCGTCTCAGGGTTTGCATCAACAGGGGTGCCTGTGCTACATTCTCGGGCTCCGCATCTCCATGCGGTGTTTTTTCTTGGGCGGTCGATAGGATGCCTCGTGGCGCTTCGTTGATTGCTCGCATGTGAAAGGGCTGATATGTACGCGGTCATAAAAACCGGTGGCAAGCAATACAAGGTTGCTGCTGGCGAAAAGATCAAGGTAGAACAGATTGCTGCGGAAGTTGGCCAAGAGATCGTGATTGACCAGGTGCTGGCTGTCGGAAACGGCGCTGACCTGAAGATCGGGACTCCCTTGGTTGCTGGCGCCAGCGTCAAGGCCACCGTGGTGGCTCATGGCAAGCACGACAAGGTGCGCATCTTCAAGCTGCGTCGTCGCAAGCACTACAAGAAGAGCCAAGGCCATCGCCAGACGTTCACCGAGCTGGAAATCAGCGCGGTCAACGGCTGACCCTCGACTCACTCGCAATCTGATCAAGGAGTAATCCATGGCACAGAAAAAGGGCGGCGGCTCGACACGAAACGGCCGCGACTCGAAGCCGAAGATGCTTGGCGTCAAGGTGTACGGCGGCCAGACCGTCTCGGCAGGCTCGATCATCGTCCGCCAGCGCGGCACGAAGTTCCACGCCGGCACCAACGTGGGCATGGGCAAGGACCACACGCTGTTCGCGCTGATCGACGGCACGGTGTCCTTCACCGTCAAGGGCGAAAACAGCCGCTCCACCGTCGTCGTCACGGCGGCCTGAGCGCGTTGATGTCCTGACGCCGCGGGCGGAAGACCTGGTCTTCCGCTTCCGGCGGACCCAGAGCCCCGGCTTCGTCCGGGGCTTTGTTTTTTCGGGGCCCGTGACTTAGGGTTCCCGCGCCGACCGCGAGTTCCGGCGAAACCTGACTCGCTCCGATTCAAAGCATGTCCTCGCGCGGGAGCGCGGGGGCCTGAATTACGATAGCCCCGCTCCGGGACTGAAGGCCATCCATGAAGTTCGTTGACGAAGCCACCATCGATATCGCCGCCGGCAACGGCGGTGCGGGCTGCGCCAGTTTCCGCCGCGAGAAGTTCATTCCCTTCGGCGGTCCGGACGGGGGCGACGGCGGCCGCGGCGGCAGCGTCTATGCGGTGGCCGATCGCAACCTCAATACGTTGATCGACTACCGCTATGCGCGGCGCCACGAGGCGCGCAACGGCGAAGCGGGCCGGGGTTCGGACCAGTTCGGCGCCGCCGCCGAGGACATCATGCTGAAGGTGCCGGTCGGCACCATCGTGCGGGACCTCGAGACCGACGAGATCATCGCGGAGCTGCTCGAGCCCGATGTGCCGGTGCTGCTGGCCAAGGGCGGCGATGGCGGCTTCGGCAACCTGCATTTCAAGACCTCGACCAACCGCGCGCCGCGTCAGAAGACGCCCGGCTGGCCGGGCGAGGTCAAGAAGATCAAGATGGAACTGCGCGTGCTGGCCGACGTCGGCCTGCTCGGCCAGCCCAACGCCGGCAAGTCGACGCTGATCGCGGCCGTCTCGAATGCCCGCCCCAAGATTGCCGATTACCCCTTCACCACGCTGTATCCCAACCTGGGCGTGGTGCGCGTCGGGCCGGAGAAGAGCTTCGTCATCGCCGACATCCCGGGCCTGATCGAGGGCGCCGCCGAAGGCGCCGGCCTGGGTCACCAGTTCCTGCGCCACCTGCAGCGCACGCGCGTGCTGCTGCACGTGGTCGACCTGGCGCCGTTCAATCCCGACGTGGATCCGGTCGCGGAGGCCAAGGCCATCGTCAAGGAACTGAAGAAGTACGACGAGGCGTTGTACGAGAAGCCGCGGTGGCTGGTGCTCAACAAGCTGGACATGGTGCCGGCCGAGGAGCGCGCCGCCCGCGTGAAGGATTTCGTCAAGCGCTACAAGTGGAAGGGACCGGTGTTCGAGATCTCCGCGCTGACGCGCGAGGGCTGCGAGCCGTTGATCCGCGCCATCTACGATCACGTCGCCGCGATCCAGGCGCCGCCGGTCGAGGATCCGGATGCGCGCTTCGACGAGCCGACGATCGATCCGCCCAAGGCCTTCCAGGAAACGCGCAAGACGCGCGCCGCCAAGGCCAAGGTGATCAAGGCGGCGAAGGCGGAGTCCGCCGGGGCGACGCCCGCGAAGACGCCGCGCGGCAAGAAGGCCGGCAAGGCGGAGAAGGCGGAGAAGGCGGAGAAGGCGGAGAAGGCGGAGAAGCCGCCCGAACGGGATCCGCGCTTCGACCCGCTGCCCTGAACGCGTCTCCGGCATCGCCCTGACTTCCGGCTTCGGTCCACGACTCCCTCATCCTCCCATCGCATGAGCAACGGCAACCTGAACGGCGAATTGACTGGTGTCCTGCGGGACGCGCGACGGATCGTCGTGAAGGTGGGCTCCAGCCTGGTGACCAACGAGGGGCGGGGCGTGGACGCCGAGGCCATCGGCAACTGGTGCCGCCAATTGGCGGAACTGGCCCGCGAGGGGCGCGAGGTGGTGATGGTCTCCAGCGGCGCGATCGCCGAAGGCATGAAGCGCCTGGGCTGGGCCAGCCGGCCGAAGGAGCTGCACGAGTTGCAGGCCGCCGCCGCTGTCGGCCAGATGGGCCTGGCGCAGATGTACGAGACCAAGCTGCGCGAACAGGGCCTCACCAGCGCGCAGGTGCTGCTGACGCATGCCGACCTGGCCGATCGCGAGCGCTACCTGAACGCGCGCTCGACCTTGCTGGCGCTGCTGCAGCATCGTGTGCTGCCGGTCATCAACGAGAACGATACGGTCGTCAACGACGAGATCAAGTTCGGTGACAACGACACGCTGGGCGCGCTGGTGGCCAACCTGGTCGAGGCGGACGCCCTGGTGATCCTGACGGACCAGAAGGGCCTGTATTCCGCCGATCCGCGCAAGGATCCGAACGCGCGCTTCATCGATCGCGCGACCGCTGGCAGACCCGAGCTGGAAGAGATGGCCGGCGGCGCGGGATCGAGCATCGGGCGGGGCGGGATGATCACCAAGATCCTGGCGGCCAAGCGCGCGGCGAGCAGCGGCGCCAACACGGTGATCGCCTGGGGGCGGGAGCCCGACGTGCTGCTGCGGCTGGCGCACGGCGAGTCGATCGGCACGGCCCTGATGGCGTCGACCGCCAAGCTGGCGGCTCGCAAGCAGTGGATGGTCGACCATCTGCAGTTGCGAGGGAAGGTGGTCGTCGATGCCGGCGCGGCAATCAAGCTGCGCGACGAAGGCAAGAGCCTGCTGCCGATCGGCGTGCAGGAGGTGTCCGGCGAGTTCCATCGCGGCGACGTCATCGCGGTCATCGACCTGACGGGCAAGGAATTGGCGCGCGGCCTGACCAACTACGGCAGCGCCGAGGCGCGGCTGATCGCGCGCAAGCCGTCCTTCGACATCGAGCGGGTGCTGGGTTACGCCGCCGAGCCCGAGCTGATCCACCGCGACAACCTCGTGCTGCGCTGATTGATCGGCGCGATCACCCAACCACGACCCAGAAGAAAGGCGCCCGAGGGCGCCTTTGTCTTGCCCGGTCCGCCGCCTCCAGGGCGCGCCGGTCCGATCAGTCCTTCGCCGGCTCCACCGAACCGGTTTGGGGGGCGGCAACCGGCGAGGCGGCATCGCGACGCTCGCGGGCTTCCTGGGAATGACCATCCGCGGCGTGCGCGGCGACTTCCTGCTCGTGAGGCCGAGGGTCGACGCGGTCGTGCCGGTGATGATCCTGCTCGTTGGGCCCGCCATGCCGATCACCGCGCGGTGGCGGCCGCATGCCCGCCCGCAGATAGCGATTGTGATGGTTGAGCCGCGGCAGGAAGCGCGCGAGTTCGGTCAACGCCATCTGATAGACGCCGCGCTTGAACTCGATCACCGCTTCCAGCGGCACCCAATACTCGTTCCAGCGCCAGGCATCGAACTCGGGATGGTCGGTCGCGCGCAGATTCATGTCGCTGTCGCGACCGGTCATCTGGAGCAGGAACCAGATCTGTTTCTGCCCGCGATAGTGGCCGCGCGCGTCGCGCCGGATGAAGTGATCGGGAACCTCGTAGCGCAGCCAGTCGCGGGTGCGCGCGATGATGCGCACGTGGTCTGCGGTGAGGCCCACTTCCTCATGCAGCTCTCTGAACATCGCCTGCTCGGGCGTTTCGCCATGCTTGATGCCCCCTTGGGGGAACTGCCAAGAATGGGTGCGTATGCGCTTGCCCCAGAACACCTCGTTCTTGTGGTTGAGCAGGATGATGCCGACGTTGGGCCGGAAGCCTTCACGGTCGAGCATAATCAACCTCAAATCATTCGTTGGATTGATTATTGCACCGGGCCCGAGCCCCGGCGCGATCATCGCTAACCCTCGGTGGTGAACGGTTTTTCCGCGGCGGCACGGCTGACCGCGGACTTTTATTTTCTGCGCCCATGAAAGCCTCCCAGTTCTTCGTCTCCACGCTCAAGGAAGCCCCCGCCGACGCGGAAATCGTCAGCCACAAGCTCATGATGCGGGCCGGCATGATCAAGCGCCTGGGCGCCGGCATCTACAACTACATGCCGATGGGCCTGCGGGTGATCCGCAAGGTCGAGCACATCATCCGCACCGAGATGAATCGCGCCGGCGCGGTCGAGCTGCTGATGCCGGTCGTGCAGCCGGCGGAGCTCTGGCAGGAGACCGGCCGCTTCGACAAGATGGGCCCCGAGCTGCTGCGGGTGAAGGATCGCCACGGCCGTGACTTCATCATCCAGCCGACGTCGGAGGAGGTCATCACCGACATCGCCCGCCAGGAGCTGCGCAGCTACAAGCAGCTGCCGAAGAACTTCTATCACATCCAGACGAAGTTCCGCGACGAGCGCCGGCCCCGCTTCGGCATCATGCGCGGGCGCGAGTTCACGATGAAGGACGCGTACTCGTTCGACCGCGACAAGGACGCGGCCGGCCGCAGCTACGACAACATGTACGCGGCCTACTGCCGGATCTTCGATCGGCTGGGCCTGCAGTACCGCGCCGTCGCGGCCGACACCGGCGCGATCGGCGGCGACCGCTCGCATGAATTCCAGGTCATCGCCGAGACCGGCGAGGACGCGATCATCTACTGCCCGACCAGCGACTACGCCGCCAACATCGAGCTGGCCGAGGCGCTGTCGCTGATCGCGGCGCGGGGTGCCGCGACGCAGGCGCTGACGAAGACGCCGACGCCTGGCAAGGCCACCTGCGCCGATGTGGCCGAGCTGCTGAAGCTGCCGCTGTCGCAGACGGTGAAGTCGCTGGTGCTGGCGACCGACGAACTCGATGAGCACGGCACGATCATCAAGTCGCAGGTCTGGCTGCTGCTGGTGCGCGGGGACCACGACCTGAACGAAGTGAAGGCCGGCAAGCTCGAAGGCCTGAAGGGCGGCTTCCGCTTCGCCACCGCCGCCGAGATCGACGCCCACTTCGGCTGCAAGCCCGGCTACCTGGGCCCGATCGGCCTGAAGCAGCCGGTCAAGGTCATCGCCGACCGCACGGTCGCGAACATGTCCGATTTCGTCTGCGGCGCCAACGAGGCCGACTTCCACTTCACCGGCGCCAACTGGGGCCGCGACCTGCCCGAGCCCGACCTGGTCGCCGACATCCGCAACGTCGTCGAAGGCGACCCGTCGCCGGACGGCAAGGGCGTGCTGGCGATCCAGCGCGGCATCGAGGTCGGCCACGTCTTCTATCTGGGCACGAAGTACTCGGCCGCGATGAACGCGACCTACCTGGACGAGAACGGCAAGCCGCAGCTGATGGAGATGGGCTGCTACGGCATCGGCGTGACCCGCATCCTGGGCGCGGCGATTGAACAGAACCACGACGAGCGCGGCATCGTCTGGCCGGCGTCGATCGCCCCCTTCACCGTGGTGATCTGCCCGATCGGCATGGACCGCAACGAGGATGTGAAGGCCGCCGCGACGAAGCTCTACGACGAGTTGCTGGACCTGGGCATCGATGTGCTGCTGGACGATCGCGGCGAGCGCCCCGGCGCGATGTTCGCCGACTGGGAACTCGTCGGCGTGCCGCACCGGGTCGTGATTTCCGATCGCGGCCTGAAGGAAGGCCAGGTCGAGGTGCAGGGCCGTCGCGATGCCGCCGCCACCAAGCTGGCGCTGGCCGAGGTGGTCGCCCACCTGAAGCAACGCCTGGCGTGAGTCCGGCTCGTCCGCCGCAGCGCGTCGCGGCGGTGGACGCGCTCCGCGCGCTGGCGCTGCTGCCGGTGGTCGCGGTCAACTGGGTCGGTTATCCGGCGCTGCCCGACGCCGGCCCGCTGAGCCCGCCCGCCAGCGACGAAGGCCTGGTGGCCCAGGCGCTGTCCTGGCTGCTGCATGCGCTGGTGGCGGGCAAGGGCATTGCGCTGCTGGCGTTCCTCTTCGGCTACAGCCAGGGGCTGTCGCAGACGCGCGGGCTGGACGCCCTGGTCAAGCGCCGCCGCCGGCTGGCCAAGATGCTGACGCTGGGCCTGCTGCACGGCAGCCTGCTCTACATGGGCGACATCCTGACCCTGTATGCCGTAGCCGGGTCGCTGCTCGCGATCTGGGCCGGCCACTCGATGGCCAAGCTGAAGCTGCGGATCCGGGTGCTCATCGCCCTGAACTTGGCGGTGATCGGTTTCACGGTGGTGCTGGCGAATCTGCCGCTGGCCGGCGAACCCTCGGTGCCATTGATGGCGCCGGCGCCTTGGGCGGAGTGGACGCTGCGCAATGCCGGCCACTTCACCGCGACGACGATCGCCTTCATGACGCTGGGCATCCCGGTGCCGCTGCTCCTGATGACGGGCGGCTTGATGGCGGCGCGGCTGCGCCTGTTCTCCCATCCACGCTGGGATCCCGCGCTGCGGCGCTGGTCGCGTCGCTGGCTGTGGCCGGCGGTGGCGGTGAACATCGCGTTCACCTCGCTGCTCTGGCCGGGCCTGCGCGATGGCGACAGCTTCGTCACAGGGCGTTACGCGATCTTCTACCTCTATCCGACGATGCTGCTGCTCAGCGCCGCGGTACCGGCCCTGGTCTTGCGGATGCGGCGCGATCCTCGCCTGCTGGAAGCGCTGGCGCCGCTGGGCCGGCACACGCTGACGCTCTATCTGTTCAGCTCGGTGCTGAGCTTTGCGCTGTTCAGCGGCGCGGGGCTGTCATGGCAACCAGGCACCTTGGTCACCACGGGCCTGGCGCTGGCGTACTGGGTGGGCGGGCTGCTGCTCGCGCGGGCGCGCGGACCGCGACCTTTGCCGCTGGAACGCTGGCTGTCGCGCTGACGGCGCCGGCCAGCGCCGTTACGATGCCGCGCCTCTCCCTTTCCGATGTCGATCGCCGCCGATCCTCTTTCCGTTGACGTGACCGCTTTCCGCTCCCCGACGATCTCCCCGAGTTCCCGCCGCGCGCTGCTGCTTGCGGGCGCGGCCGCCTGCCTGCCGCGACCGGCGTTCGCCGGCGCCCAGCAGGAAGAGCCGCTGGCCGACGCCGTGCGCTCGGCGCTGTCGGCGGCGATCGCCTCGGACGCTCCGCCCAAGCCCCGTTTCGACGCCATCGAGCCGCGCCTGGCCTACCTGCGCTGGCTGGGGGAGATGAGCGAGCGCATGAAGCGCAAGAAGAGCGAAACGCAGACGCGGATCGAGTTCCTGGAGACGCTCTGGTACGAGAGCGCGCGCGCGGGCCTGGAGCCGGCGCTGGTGCTGGGCCTGGTGCAGGTGGAGAGCGGCTTCCGCAAGTACGCGATCAGCGTGGCGGGCGCGCGCGGCTACATGCAGGTGATGCCGTTCTGGACGCGCTCGATCGGTGACGGGCAGGTGTCCAGGCTGTTCCACATGCAGACCAACCTGCGCTTCGGCTGCGTGATCCTGCGCCACTACCTCGACATCGAGAAGGGCAACCTGTTCCTCGCGCTGGGGCGCTACAACGGCAGCCGCGGTCGGGCCGAGTATCCCAACCTGGTGATGGGCGCGCGCAAGGCCTGGCTGATGCCGGGGCAGAGCTGAGGCCCCGGCGCAGGTGCGCGCTCACGGGTGATCACACGGGCGCTCACACCGGACCACCGCCGGGTGCCGTCGTTGCCCGGCGGCCTCGGAGTCAGGCGTGGGAACGCAATCCCTGCCAGGCCTGCGGCGCGGCGCCCGGCAACTGCGCCAGTTCAAGCACGCGTTCGACCGTTTCCGCGACCATCTCCTCGATCGAGGTCGGCTTCAGGTAAAGCGCGGGCAGCGGCGGGAAGATGATGCCGCCCATCTCGGTCACGGCCGTCATGTTGCGCAGGTGGGCAAGGTTCAGCGGCGTCTCGCGTACCATCAGGATCAGCCGGCGGCGCTCCTTGAGCGTGACGTCGGCGGCGCGGCTCATGAGGTTGTCCGAGAGCCCGTGCGCGACCGCGGCGAGCGTGCGCATCGAGCAGGGCGCGATCACCATCGCGGCGGTCGGGAAGCTGCCGCTGGCGACGCAGGCGCCGATGTCGCCGGGCGCGTAGGCGACGTCCGCCTCGCGCTCGAGCGCATCGCGCGCGAGCCCCAGTTCATGGTGGGCGTTCAGCACGCCGGCGGGGCTCAGGATCAGGTGGGTTTCCGCCCCGATCGCGCGGGCGCGGCGCAGCAGCTGCAGCCCGTAGGCCGCGCCCGTCGCGCCGGTGATGCCGACGATCAGGCGCGGACGCGGAGCCGCGGCGGCCGTCATCAGGCCTTGGCCAGCAGCTGCTGCAGCTCGCCGCTCTCGTACATCTCCATCATGATGTCGGAGCCGCCGACGAACTCGCCGTCGATGTAGAGCTGCGGGATGGTGGGCCAGTTCGCGTATTCCTTGATGCCCTGGCGCACGCCCTCGTCCTCGAGGACGTTGAAGGTCTTCAGCTCGCTGGCGCCGCTGGCCTTCAGGATCTGGATCGCGCGGCCGGAGAAGCCGCACATCGGGAACTGGGCGGTGCCCTTCATGAAGAGCATGACCCGGTTGCCTTTGACCAGGTCGTCGATGCGTTGCTGAACGTCGCTCATGGCGGAATCCTCTGAAAGCTGATGCGGGAAGACGTGTGCGGGCGCGCGCCGGGACGGCACGGCGGGCCGCGCGATCCAGCGATTATCGGGCAGCGGACATGCCCGCGCTCGGCGGAGCCCAAGGGCTGTCGATCCGCCGGCGGTGACGCTCAGAAGCTGTAGCTGACGCCGAACTGGACGACCGGCCGGTAGCGCAGGTCCTGCGACAGGTCGGCTTGCGGCGCGCTGTTGCCCAGGCGCAGCGCCGAGGCACCGCCACCGACCACGCCCAGGTCGGCGCTGAAGCCCCAACCGCCCCGCAGCGAGTAGCTGGTGTAGCCGACGCCGACATAGGACAGCGAGAGATTGGGCTCGCGATCCGGGCCGGTGAGCAGGCTGAGGCTGCGGCTGCCCGCCGACAGCGACGGCGTCAAGGCCGCGCCGCGGCCGAGCGCCAGGCCGGAGCTGCTCTGCAGCAGCGACATCGGGCCCAGCATCAGCCCCCCGGTGGCCCGCAGGCCGCCACGCGTGCCGGCGCCCAGGCCGGAACCGGTCAGGTAATAGTCCGCCAGCAGGTTGGCGCTCAGCAGGCGGCTGCCGCGGCGGGCGTCGAAGGAGAGGGCGTCGTCGTCCTGGCTCTGGCTCACCTGCAGGCGGGCCTGCCAATGGGTGAAGGCCTGGCGGTCGGGCTTCAACTGCAGGCCTTGTTGGGCCCAGGCGGCACCGGCCATGCAGACACTGCCGGCCAGGACCACGGCAAGGCGCAAGAGCAAGGGGGCGGCGCGCATGACAGGTCTCCCAGACTGACGACAACACCCGTTTCGAAATGGTTCAAAACGGGCACCAAGTCAGACCATGCTACGCCCCACCGAGTTACCGCGCCAGATCGAGTTGCGGGGGTTTCCAGGCACTGTTGCGGATTCCCGGCGCGGGTTCCCGCAGTGTGGAAACAGCGTGTGAAGTTGGGTGCAAATGGTTGAGATCCGAACGCGGCGCGCGCTCAGCCGGGCCAGCGACCGCCGGTGGCGCGGGGCTGGCCGCCGAGGTCGCGGCGGGTCTCGACCTCGATGAAGCCGCGCGCGCGCAGCATCGCGGCGACGGCGTCGGCCTGGTCGAAGCCATGCTCCAGCAGCAGCCAACCGTCGGGCCGCAGCCACGCGGGGGCCCCCTCGATCAGGTGGCGAAGGTCGGCCAGGCCATCCCCTTCGGGGGTGAGCGCGGTGCGGGGTTCGTGCTTCAGGGCGTCCAGGTGGTGGTCGTCCCCCGCCACGTAGGGCGGGTTGCTGACGATCAGGTCGAAGGGGGGCTGACCCGCCAGGGGCTCGAACCAGCTTCCCAGGTGACCGTCGACCTGCAAGCCCAGTCGCTGCGCGTTGTCCAGCGCCACCGCCAGCGCGCCCGGGCTGAAGTCGACCATGCGGACATCCGCGTCCGGCCGCTGCGACTTGATCGACAGCGCGATCGCGCCGGTACCGGTGCCCAGGTCCACGACGCGCAGGGGACGCGGCCCCTCCAGGCGCTCCAGCGCCCACTGCACCAGCAGCTCGGTGTCGGGCCGGGGGATCAGGGTGTCCGGCGTGACGCGCAGCGTCAGGCCGAAGAACTCCTTCTCGCCGGTGAGATACGCCAGCGGCACGCCATCCAGGCGGCGCGCCAGCCAGTGGTGGAAGCGCTCCGCCGTCACGGCGTCGAGCAGGTCCGTGTCATGGCCGATCAGCCAGGCGCGCGAGACCCCGAGCAGCGCCTGCAGCAGGTACTGCGCCTCGGCGCGCGGCAGGCCGGCGGCGATCGCGGTCCGCTCGGCGTTGACGACGGTCAGGGCGGGGCCGCCACCCGATCGAGCGCCCGGGCCGCCGTCGGCGTGGCCGTCACGGATGCTCATGTCGCCCCGCCTTCCAGCGCGGCAAGCTGCTCGGCCGCCTGCGCCTGCTGCAGGCCCTGGAGGACGTCGCGAAGGTCGCCATCCATGATCGCGCCCAGCTTGTACAGCGTCAGGTTGATCCGGTGGTCGGTCAGGCGTCCCTGCGGGAAGTTGTAGGTGCGGATGCGATCGCTGCGGTCGCCGCTGCCGATCAGGCTCTTGCGCTGGGCCGCCTCCTTGGCGGCGCGCTCGCTGCGGTCCTTCTCGCGCAGCCGCGCGGCGAGCACCGCCATCGCCTTGGCCTTGTTGCGGTGCTGGCTGCGGTCGTCCTGGCATTCGGCGACCAGGCCGGTGGGCAGATGGGTGATGCGGATCGCGCTGTCGGTCTTGTTGACGTGCTGCCCGCCCGCGCCGCTGGCGCGGAAGGTGTCGATGCGCAGGTCGGCGGGATTGAGCTGGATTTCCTCCGCCTCGTCGGGCTCGGCCATGACGGCGACCGTGCAGGCGCTGGTGTGGATGCGGCCCTGCGACTCGGTCGCCGGCACGCGCTGCACGCGATGGCCGCCGGATTCGAACTTCAGCTGCCCGTAGACGCCGTCGCCATCGAGCCGCAGCACGATTTCCTTGTAGCCGCCCAGATCCGATTCATTGGCCGACAGCACCTCGCAGCGCCAGCCCTGGGCTTCGGCGAAGCGCGTGTACATGCGGGTCAGGTCGCCGGCGAAGAGCGCCGATTCGTCGCCGCCGGTCCCGGCGCGGATCTCCAGGAAGGCCGGCCGATCGTCGTCGGGGTCCTTGGGGATCAGTGCCAGCTGCAGCTCCTGGTCGAGCTGCTCGAGGTCCGCCTGCGCCGCGTCGATCTCCTCGCGCGCCATCTCGGCCATGTCCGCGTCGCCGCTGTCGAGCAACTCGCGCGCCGCGGCCAGGTCCTGCTCGCGCTGGACGTAGCGGCGGTAGCGCTCGACGAGCGAGGACACCTCCGCCTGCTCGCGCGTCAGCGCCCGGTAGCGCTTCATGTCCGCGGCGACGCTGCCGTCGGCGAGGGTGGTGTCGAGTTCCGCCAGCCGGTAGCCGAGGCGGTCGAACTGCTGGCGCAGGGCGTCTTTCATGGGGAATCCGGAGGGAGTGCGGCCCCTCGAAGGGGGAGCGGACGGAGCGGGCGGCGGGGGGAACACTGCGCGGCGGTGGCCGCGGGCGGAACGGGCACCGGGCGCATCGCCGGTGCCGGCGGCGATCGCCGCTACGAGTCCGCTTCGTCGCCGAGCGCGTCGGCGTGCAGGCCGGGCGTCTTCGCGCTGCCGCGCAGGAACAGCCGCGACACGGTCTGCGCCATCTGCAGGCGCTGCTCACCGTCGCTGCCGTTGAGCTCGGCCATCGCGCCGTGCAGCATCTTCTGCGTCAGGCCGCGCGCGAGCGCATCCAGCACGCTGTCGATGTCCTCGCCTCTGGCCAGCAGCTTGCGGGCGCGCTGGAGTTCGGCCTGGCGCCAGCTGTCGGCCTGCTGATGCAGGGCCTGGATCAGCGGCACCGTGTGGCGCTGGCCCAGCCAGTGGACGAAGCTCTGCACGCCGGTCTCGATGATGGCCTCGGCCTGCTGGACGGCGGCCTGGCGCTTCTCGCCGGCGGTCTGGACCAGCTTGGACAGGTCGTCGACGGTGTAGAGATAGACGTCGTCCAGTTGAGCGACTTCCTGCTCGATGTCGCGCGGCACGGCCAGGTCGACCATGAACATCGGCTTGTGGCGGCGCTTTTTCAGCGCGCGCTCGACGGCGCCCAGCCCGATCAGCGGCAGGCTGGAGGCGGTGCAGGAGATCACCGCGTCGAATTCGTGCAGGCGGTCGGGCAGGTCGGCGAGGCGGAAGGCCTCGGCGCCCAGGTGGCTGGCGAGCTTCTCGCCGCGCTCCAGCGTCCGGTTCGCGACCGAGATCGACTTCGGGCCCTTGGCCGCGAAATGGGTGCCGACCAGCTCGATCATCTCGCCCGCGCCGACCAGCAGCACGCGGATGTCGGCGAGGTGCTCGAACAGCTGGGCGGCCAGCCGGACCGACGCGGCGGCCATGCTGATCGAGTGGCTGCCGATCTCGGTGGAGCTGCGCACTTCCTTGGCGACCGAGAAGCTGCGCTGGAAGAGCTGGTGCAGCGTCGTGCCGAGGGTGCCGGCCTGGTCGGCCTCGCGCACGGCCTGCTTGAGCTGGCCCAGGATCTGCGGCTCGCCCAGCACCATCGAGTCCAGCCCGCTGGCGACCCGGAAGGCGTGCCGGGCCGCGGCGCCGTCCTCGACGACATAGGCGTGGTCCATCAGCGTCGCGCTGCCAACGCCGCCCACCTGCGCCAGCCAGTCCACCGCGGGGCGGACCATGTCGGCGTCGCCGGCGACGTAGAGCTCGGTGCGGTTGCAGGTGGAGAGGATGGCGGCTTCCGCCGCGGTGGCCCGGCGGCGCTGCGGCGCGCCGACCTGGTCCTGGAAGCGCAGCAGCGTCGGCGCCAGTTGCTCGAGCGTGAACGCGAAACGTCCGCGCAGGTCGAGGGGCGCGGACGTGTGGTTCAGGCCGAGGGCGAAGACGGACATGGCCGCGATTATAAAATTCCGCCCCGACCCGTGCACCGCACCGGCCTTGGCGGCGCGCTCATCGCCCCGGGATGCGTCAAGAACGGCGCTTTCGTCACACTTTTTCCCCTCGCCCGGAGCGAACCGACCCGTGGACCCACTCGACGCCGTCTGGCATTTCGGCAACCTGTTCCTGCCCGCCTGGGGCGTGGCCGCGCTGATGGCGCTGGCGCTCAAGCTGATCTGGCGGGAGACCGTCGCCGGCATGCGCTGGCGCACGCTGGCCGTCTGGGGCGGACTGGGCGGGACGATGGGCATCGCCGCCGCCCTGATGCTGACCGGGCGCGACGGCACCATGGCCGGCTACGGCCTGATGCTGCTGGGCGTCACCGCCGCCCAGTGGGGCGTCAGCTACAAGCGCTGAGGCTGAGCGGGCCGCTCAGCCGGCCAGGTCGGCGGTGATCGGCACCTCGCCGCGCAGCGAGTGCGCGAAGGCCTCGGTGATGCGCATCGGGATGATCTGGTGCATCAGCCGCTCATGGCCCTTGAAGTTGACGATGCGGTTGCACTCGGTGCGGCCCATCAGCTCGGTGGCGTCCTTGCGCGCATGGCCGGACACCAGCACCGGCACCGTCTTGCCCACCAGGCTGTCGTTGTAGCGGATCGCGGTGGCCTCGATCTCGGCCTGCAGTTCCTGCAGGCGGCGCACCTTCACCTCGTGGGGCGTGTCATCCGCCAGGTTGGCGGCCGGCGTGCCGGGGCGCGGGCTGAAGATGAAGCTGAACGAGGCGTCGAAACCGATGTCGCGCACCAGCTGCATGGTCTTGGCGTGGTCCTCGTCGGTCTCGCCGGGGAAGCCGACGATGAAGTCCGAGGCGACGCGGATGTCCGGCCGCACCGCGCGCAGCTTGCGCACGATGCTCTTGAACTGCAGCGTGGTGTAGCCGCGCTTCATCGCCATCAGGATGCGGTCCGAGCCGTGCTGCACCGGCAGGTGGACGTGGTTCACCAGCTGCGGGATCTTGCCGTAGGCGTCGATCAGACGCTGGCTGAACTCGTTGGGATGGCTGGTCGTGTAGCGGATGCGCTCGATGCCGGGAATCTCGGCCACGTACTCCAGCAGCAGCGCGAAGTCGGCGATCTCGTCGGAGTCGCCCATCTTGCCTCGGTAGGCATTCACGTTCTGCCCCAGCAGCGTCACTTCCTTGACGCCCTGGTCCGCCAGGCCGGCGACTTCCTCCAGCACGTCCTCGAAGGGCCGGCTGACCTCCTCGCCGCGGGTGTAGGGCACCACGCAGTAGGAGCAGTACTTGGAGCAGCCTTCCATGATGGACACGAAGGCGGAGGCGCCCTCCACGCGGGCCGGGGGCAGGTGGTCGAACTTCTCGATCTCGGGGAAGGAGATGTCCACCTGCGGGCGGAGCTGCTCCTGGCGCTGAGCCAGCATCTGCGGCAGGCGGTGCAGGGTCTGCGGGCCGAAGACGACGTCGACATAGGGCGCGCGCTCGATGATTGCCGCGCCCTCCTGGCTGGCGACGCAGCCGCCGACGCCGATCATCACGCCCTTGGCCTTCAGGTGCTTGATGCGGCCCAGGTCGGAGAACACCTTCTCCTGCGCCTTCTCGCGGACCGAGCAGGTGTTGAACAGCACCAGGTCAGCCTGCTCGACGTCGGTGGTGGGCTCGTAGCCCTCGGCGGCGCGCAGCACGTCGGCCATCTTGTCCGAGTCGTACTCGTTCATCTGGCAGCCGAAGGTCTTGATGAAGACTTTCTTGCTCATGGGGAGCTCCGGGAGACATCGGCGCGACCCGCGGGGCGGGCCGGCGTTCAGGGGATCAGGGCTTGCGCCAGACCTGGCTGGCCTGGTCGAAGACCAGCTGGGAGGCTTGCTGCGGGGAGGTCGGCCAGGACTTGTTGGCCAGCTCCACCTCGTTCAGCACCCAGACGTCCATGAGCAGGCCATTGATGTCGGTGGTGTAGAGGACGGTCAGCTTCTGGTCGTACAGCGAGCCCGGCGTGGCGACCTGGTCGACCGCGTTGCGGATGCGGGCGCCGGGCGCGAGCCGGGCGGCCTTGCCGTTGAGCTTCACGTCCGGCGTGACGCCGATGACCAGTTCGCCGCGCAGCGCGCGCTGCGGGAAATAGCGGTGGCCGGGGACGATCTGCGCGTGGGCGGTCGATGGCGCGGTGAACGCGCCGATGCCGGCGACGGTCGAGAGGACCGCGAAGACGGCGGCAGTTGCGGCGGCGGCAGCGGTGCTGGCGGCCGACG
>NZ_VOSR01000469.1:0-8205 GCF_007997345.1 Mitsuaria sp. TWR114 | reverse complement strand
ATGGTGTTCCCGGAGCCGGTGATCTCCCAGGCCGTGGAGCCCAAGACCAAGGCCGACCAGGAGAAGATGGGCATCGCGCTGGGCCGGCTGGCGGCGGAGGATCCGTCCTTCCGCGTGCGCACCGACGAGGAATCGGGGCAGACCATCATCTCGGGCATGGGCGAGCTGCACCTGGAGATCATCGTCGACCGGATGAAGCGCGAGTTCAGCGTCGAGGCCAACGTCGGCAAGCCGCAGGTGGCGTATCGCGAGACGGTGCGCAAGAAGGTCGAGGACGTCGAAGGCAAGTTCGTGCGGCAGTCCGGCGGCAAGGGCCAGTACGGCCACGTGGTGCTGACGGTGGAGCCGCTGGAGCCGGGCAAGGGCTTCGAGTTCGTCGACGCCATCAAGGGCGGCGTGGTGCCGCGCGAGTACATCCCCGCGGTGGAGAAAGGCGTGATCGACACGCTGCCCAACGGCGTGCTGGCGGGCTACCCGGTGGTGGACGTGAAGGTCACGCTGACCTTCGGCTCGTACCACGACGTGGACTCGAACGAGAACGCGTTCAAGATGGCCGCGTCGATGGGCTTCAAGGAAGCCTGCCGTCGCGCCAGCCCGGTCATCCTCGAGCCGATGATGGCGGTGGAGGTCGAGACGCCGGAGGACTACGCGGGCACGGTGATGGGCGACCTGTCCAGCCGCCGCGGCATGGTGCAGGGCATGGACGACATGGTCGGCGGCGGCAAGATCATCAAGGCGGAGGTGCCGCTGTCGGAGATGTTCGGCTACTCCACCTCGCTGCGTTCGGCCACGCAGGGCCGCGCGACCTACACGATGGAGTTCAAGCACTACTCCGAGGCGCCGAAGAACGTCGCGGACGCGATCATGACGGCGCGAGCCAAGTGAACGCGCAACGCGCGTTGCAGTAAAGGGACGCGCATTCGCGGCCCGATTTCATTTCTGCGCTTGATCTCGCCGGCGTCACGCAACATGCCAGCCATGGCTTGCAGATTCTCGATTTCCGGCCTGTTTTGCAAGGCATGGCTGACATGCCTTCGAATTCGACGTCCGCTACGGCTTGCGGAATGTGCCGATGCCATCGAGAGCGAGAGCCAGATCAGAACCTGCCGGAAGGCGATTCGTCCATGGGAATCCGGCAGTTGTCCTCTCCGACGACGGTCAGTTGCTGCTGGTCGATCGGCTGGTGTGGGAAGAGGGGCTGATGCATGGAAAGTGAACGCCTCCGCGCACATCATCCGCCTCGGTGTTGTGGCTTCATTGACATGAATCTTTTCCGGTCGGCAATCGAGCTCGACGCCCGGATCGACATGATTTCGGGATGTCCAACCGCACGCGAACCTTCATGCTCGAATCGCCGATCCATGCGCCGTCGCTCTCCTCCCCTCAGCGACGCGTCTTCCTGACCCGATTGGCGAGCGTCGCCGCGCTGGGCAGCAGCCTGCCACTCGTCGCCTGCGGCGGTGGTTCCGAAGACCAGGCGGCGATCCGCTTCGTCAACGCCACGGTCGACTACGCGACCGCGGACTTCTGGGTCGGCGACGAGACGGCCATCGCCGGCCTAGCCAACGGCGGCGCGTCGAGCGGCTACGGCAGTGAGGACAGCGGCACGCTGCAGGTCTCGCTGCACGCGGCGGGCTCGTCGAGCGCGGTGTACTCGGCCTCGCGCGACTTCGCGACGGACAGCTCCACCTCGGTGATCGCGTACGGGTCGCTGGCGACCAGCCTGACCTTCCGCTTCCTCGACGAGTCCAACGCAGCGGCCGCGAGCGGCACGTTCAACGTGCGCGCGCTCCATGTGGCCCCGTCTCTTGGCGGGCTCGACATCTACATCACCAACACGAGCAGCCTGAGCGGCCTGTCGCCGACGCTGAGCGTCAGCGCGTACGGCGAGCTGTCGAGCTTCGTGAATCTGGGCAGCGGCACCTACCGCGTGCGCATCACTAAGACCGGCGACCAGAGCAGCGTGCTCTTCGACTACACCGCGGGCCTGACGATTGGCGGCGCGACGGTGCTGACGCTGGCGATCGCGCCGCGTTCAAGCGGCTCCCTGCCCAACATCGCGGCGCTGCCGGAGAAGTCATCGCCATTGGTACTGGTGAACGAATTGGCCTGACCGCGGGAGCGTGGTTCGGACATTCGAGCCAAAAGCGAGCCACGACAACCATCCGAAAGAGGATGTACACCGAAGGTCAAGCAACGGCCAGGCCGCTGACTGGATCACACAAGCCTGAGCGCCCCAGTCCACTCCTCGCACTGCCATTCGTCACGCCCTCGCAAACCCTCCCGGTTTCGCCAAGGGTCGACGAATATGCTCCCGGCACTCTCATCCCAGGGTGCCCCAATGCCGACCAAGACGCTCACGAAGCCGACCTCGCTCACCAGCCTCTTCCCCGTCACGCCCGCCCGCGCGGGCGTGATCGCTTTTGGCCTCGCGCTGCAGGCCGCCGCCTTCGCCGCTGACACGCCGGCGCCTTCCGCCGACGCTGCCAAGCCCAAGTGGAACGTCAACCAGCCCCGCGGCGAGCAGCGCATCGCCAAGCTCGACGTCCGCTCCGGCACCTGGATGTCCGTGGACGTCAGCCCCGATGGCAAGCGCGTCGTCTTCGACCTGCTCGGCGACCTCTACGTGATGCCCATCGACGGCGGCGAAGCCAAGGCCCTCACCCATTCCATTGCCTGGGAGATGCAGCCCCGCTTCTCCCCCGACGGCCAGCAGATCGCCTTCGTCTCCGACGCCGGCGGCGGTGACAACATCTGGGTCATGAACGCCGACGGCAGCAACGCCCGCGCGATCTCCACCGAAGACTTCCGCCTGCTCAACAACCCCGTCTGGCACCCCAGCGGCAAATACATCGCCGCGCGCAAGCACTTCACCGGCACCCGCTCACTGGGCAGCGGCGAGATCTGGCTCTATCACCTCGACGGCGGCAAGGGCCAGCAGCTCAACGAGAAGCCGAACTGGCAGAAGGACCTCGGCGAGCCCGCGCTCTCGCCCGATGGCAAGTTCCTCTATTACTCGCAGGACAGCACGCCCGGCCGCCAGTTCGAATACAACAAGGACAGCACCGGCGAGATCTTCCGGATCTACCGCCAGGACCTGACCGACGGCACCAGCGAGCCTTTCGTCACCGGCCCCGGCGGCGCGATCCGCCCCACGCCCTCTCCCGACGGCAAGTACCTCGCCTTCATCCGCCGCCTGCGCGACGCCTCGGGCAGCCGCACCACGCTGTTCCTCAAGGACCTGAAGACCGGCCGCGAGTTCCCCGCCTGGACCGGCATGGAGCGCGACCTGCAGGAGTCCTGGTCCGTGCACGGCGTCTACCCCGGCATCGCCTGGACACCCAATGCCCGCCAGCTCGTCGCCTGGGCGCAGGGCAAGCTCTGGCGCATCGATCCGTTCAAGGGCTCGGCCGCCGAGATCCCCTTCCACGTGAAGGACGAACGCCAGTTCACGCCCGCGGTGCGCTTCTCGCATGAGGTCGCGCCGGCCAGCTTCGAATCGAAGATGCTGCGCTGGGTGAAGGTCTCGCCCGACGGCAGGCGGGTGGTGTTCTCGTCCGCGGGCTACCTCTACACGAGCGAGCTGCGCGACGGCCAGCCGGTCGGCGAAGCCAGGCGCCTGACCTCGCAGACCGAGCGCTTCGAATACTTCCCGGCCTTCTCGCGCGATGGCCGCCAGCTGGTCTACCTCGGCTGGAGCGACGCCGAGCAGGGCCGCGTGCGCGTGCTCGACCTGGCCAGCGGCCGCGACACCGTCGTCACGCCGGAGCCCGGCAAGTACCTCGCGCCGGCCTTCTCGCCCGACGGCCGCAGCATCGCGTACCAGAAGGCCAAGGGCGGCTACCTGACCTCGCCCTGGAACAGCCTGGAACCCGGCATCTACGTCGCACTGGCCGATGGCAAGGGCCAGGCGCGCCGCGTCACCAAGGACGGCGAGGCGCCGCAGTTCGGTGCCGACAACGACACGCTCTACGTCACCCGCAAGCAGACCACCGGCGAGGTCGATGCCAATCGCCAGCTGATCCGCCTGAACCTCGTCGAACGCAGCGAGATCGCGGTCGCCAAGAGCGAATTCGCGACGCGCTTCACCGTGTCGCCGGACGGCCAGTGGCTGGGCTTCACCGAACGCTTCCACACCTACGTGACGCCGCTCGCGCCGGCCGGCAAGCTGCAGACCGTCGGCCCCAAGGCCGAGGCGATGCCGGTCAGCAAGCTCGACGTCAATGCCGGCGACGACCTGCAGTGGTCCGGCGACGGCAAGTCGCGGCCCTACGCGCTGCACTACGCGCTCGGCAACGAGCTGTTCACCGTGCCGCTGGCGCAGGCGCTGCAGCCGGGCTTCAAGCCGGCCGAGCGCGGCGCGACTATCCAGTTGACGCTGAGCGCCGACAAGCCGAAGGGCCGCATCGCCATCGTCGGCGCGCGCGTCGTCACGATGAACGCGGCCAAGCCCGATGAAGTCATCGAGGACGGCGTCATCCTGGTCGACGGCGACCGCATCGCGGCGATCGGGCCGCGCGCTTCGGTGACGATCCCGGCGGGGACGGAGACGATCCAGGCCGCCGGCAAGACGGTGATCCCCGGCCTGATCGACGCCCACTGGCACGGCACGATGGCCGAGAGCGAAATCATCCCGCAGCAGAGCTGGATCAACTACGCCTCGCTAGCCTTCGGCCTCACCACGCTGCACGACCCGTCCAACCGCACCAGCGACATCTACACCCAGTCCGAGATGCAGCGCACCGGCCGCGTGGTCGGGCCGCGGATCTTCTCGACCGGCACGGTGCTGTACGGCGCGAAAGGCGACTTCTCCGCGGTGATCAACAGCCTGGACGACGCCCTCACCCATCTGAAGCGGCTGAAGTCCGCCGGCGCGATCAGCGTCAAGAGCTACAACCAGCCGCGCCGCGACCAGCGCCAGCAGGTGCTCGAGGCCGCGCGTGAGACGCAGATGATGGTCGTGCCGGAAGGCGGATCGCTGTTCCAGATGAACATGAACATGGTCATCGACGGCCACACCGGCATCGAGCATGCGCTGCCGGTGGCCAAGGTCTACGACGACGTGAAGCAGCTGTGGCCGCAGACGCAGGTCGGCTACACGCCGACGCTCAACGTCGCCTACGGCGGCCTGGACGGCGAGCACTACTGGTACGCGCGCACCGACGTGTGGCGCCATCCGCTGCTGAGCAAGTTCGTACCCAAGGCCGTGCTCGAGCCGCGCAGCGTGCGCCGCGAAACGGCGCCGGAGGAGGACTTCAACGTCATCCAGGTCGCGAAGACCGCGACCGAGCTGCAGCGCGCCGGCGTGCCGGTGAACATCGGCGCGCACGGCCAGCGCGAAGGCCTGGGCGCGCACTGGGAGATGTGGATGATGGGCCTGGGCGGCATGTCCTCGCTCGAGGCGATCCGCACCGCGACGCTCAATCCGGCCCGCTACCTGGGGCTGGACAAGGACATCGGCTCACTCGAGCCGGGCAAGCTCGCGGACCTGGTGATCCTCGACGGGGACGTGCTCAAGGACATCCGGCAGAGCGATCGGATCTCGCAGGTCATGCAGGGCGGCAAGGTCTTCGACATCCCGTCGATGAACGAGGTCTGGCCCGTGAAGAAGGCGCGCAAGCCGTTCTTCTTCGATGGCGCCAATGCGAGCGTGCCGGTGGATGCCGAGGCGGCGGGCGTGGAGCACGGGCACGGGCACGAGGATTGACCTCGGACGGCCAGGCGCGGGCTCTTCACGGGGCATGGGGCCTCCCGTCCGGGAACCCCAAGCCCCATTCCGGCCCCACACGCGCTCGCTGACTCCGGCCTGCGAGTCGCAGCGTGGGCTGCGCGGGGTGGTGGCCCGGGTCAGGCCTTGCCGGTCGAGCCGAAACCGCCCTCGCCGCGCGAGGAGGCGTCGAAGTCATCGACCACGCGGAAGGTCGGCTGCACCACCGGCACGATCACCATCTGCGCGATGCGCTCCATCGGCTGGATGGTGAAGCTGTCCTTGCCACGGTTCCACACGCTGACCATCAGCTGGCCCTGGTAGTCGGAGTCGATCAGGCCCACCAGGTTGCCCAGCACCACGCCATGCTTGTGGCCCAGACCCGAGCGCGGCAGGATCATCGCCGCCAGGCCCGCGTCGCCGATGTGGATCGCCAGGCCCGTCGGCACCAGCACCGTGTCGCCCGGCGCGAGCGTGATCGCCTCGTCCAGGCAGGCGCGCAGGTCCAGGCCGGCGCTGCCGGTCGTCGCGTAGGCGGGAAGCTGCTCGGCCATGCGGCGGTCGAGCACCTTGAGATCGATGGTGGTCATGGAGTCAACGGGAAGAAGGTCGGAACGCCGCCATCGCCCACCGCGCCCTCGCCCCCCGGAATGGCCGGAATGGCCGGGGCAGCGTGGACGCTTCGGGCGACGGGCGCGCCGGACGGCGCACCGCGCGCGGCGGAAAGTCAGGCAGTGTAGGTGGTGAGCCGCTGCGCGATCTCGCGCACCAGCTCGCGGGCCAGCGTCAGCTTGTCGGCGCGGGAGAGCTCGCGCTCGCCGCGCGCGTCGACCAGCGTCAGCGCGTTGTCGTCCTGGCCGAAGGTCGCCGGCCCGACGTTGGCCACGATCAGCGGCACGTTCTTGCGCTGGCGCTTCTCGCGCGCATGCTTGATCAGGTCCTGGCTCTCCGCCGCGAAACCGACGCACAGCGGCGGCTGCGGCAGCGCGGCCACCGTGGCCAGGATGTCGGGGTTCTCGGCCAGTTCCAGTGCGGGCGCGACCGCCTCGCCGGCCTTGGCGTTCTTCTTGATCTTGTGCTCGGCCGCCTGCGCCGGCCGCCAGTCCGCCACCGCCGCCGTGGCGACGAAGACCTGGTGCGTCGCCGCGCGCGGCAGCACCGCGTCCAGCATCTCGCGCGCGCTCTGCACGTCGATGCGGGTCACGCCCAGCGGCGTGGGCAGGTGCACCGGGCCGGCCACCAGCGTCACCTCGGCCCCGGCCTCCGCCGCCGCGCGCGCGATGGCGAACCCCATCTTGCCGCTGGAGCGGTTGGTGATGCCGCGCACCGGATCGATCGCCTCGTAGGTCGGGCCCGCGGTGATCAGCAGCTTGCGTCCGGCCAGCACCTTGGGCTGGAAGTGGGAGACGACGTGCTCGAGCAACTGCTGCGGCTCCAGCATCCGGCCATCGCCGACTTCGCCGCAGGCCTGGTCGCCGCTGCCGACGCCCAGCACCTGCGCGCCGTCCGCCCGGACCTGCGCCAGGTTGCGCTGCGTGGCGGGATGGGCCCACATCTCGCGGTTCATCGCCGGCGCCAGCAGCAGCGCGCAGCGCTGGGCCGGGCGCGCCAGCGCGGTCAGCGACAGCAGTTCGTCGGCGCGGCCCTGGGCCAGCTTGGCGATCATGTCCGCGCTGGCCGGCGCGATCAGCATCACATCGGCCTCTCGGGTGAGGTTGATGTGCGCCATGTTGTTCTCGGGCCGCGCATCCCATTGGCTGGTGAAGACCGGCCGGTTCGACAGCGCCTGCATCGTCACCGGCGTGATGAAGGCCTCGGCGGCCTCGGTCATCACGACCTGCACCGTGGCGCCGGCCTTGACCAGCAGCCGGGTGAGCTCGGCGATCTTGTAGCAGGCGATGCCGCCGGACAGGCCCAGCAGGATGTGCCGACCGGCGAGGGAGTTGGATTCGGACATGGGGCGGAACTCTACCAGCGCGCCCCTTTTGACGGCCTTGAATGGCCTTGCGGGCCGGTCCGTGCCTGACCTTGGTCACGCAGCGATGCACCGCGGCCGCGCGGTCGCGGGGCCAGCGGCGCGATTCAGCCCTTGCGCTTGAAGACCAGGTCCCAGACGCCGTGACCCAGCTTCAGGCCGCGATGCTCGAACTTGGTGAGCGGGCGGTAGTCCGGCTTGTCGGCGTAGCCGTCGGCGCGGGACGAGGCATTCACCAGGTCCGGATCGGCGCTCAGCACTTCCAGCATCTGCTGGGCGTAGGGCTCCCAGTCGGTGGCCAGGTGCAGGTAGCCGCCCGGCGCGAGGTGCTTCACCAGCTTGGCGACGAAGGGCGGCTGCACCAGGCGGCGCTTGTTGTGCCGCTTCTTGTGCCAGGGATCGGGGAAGTAGATGTGCACGCCGGCCAGCGAGCCCGGCGGGATCATCTGGTCCAGCACCTCGACGGCGTCGTGCTGGAAGATGCGGATGTTCGGGATGTCCTGCTCGCCGATCAGCTTGAGCA
>NZ_VOSR01000468.1:0-4662 GCF_007997345.1 Mitsuaria sp. TWR114 | reverse complement strand
TCCGCCATGCCGCGCTCGGCGCCGCGACCCTGGCCGGGTCGGGGGCCGTCCGGGCCGAGCCCCTGGCGAGTGGCAGCCCAACGGGCAACGCCGCATCGGGCCGGCCGCGATCGGGCCTGGTGCGGATCGTGGGCACCACCTTCGCCCGGCTCTTCGAGCCCGGCGCGGACGGCGCCAAGCCGCTCGGCCTGGCGGTGGACCTGCTCGACGCGATCCTGATTCCCGCCGGCCACACGCCGCGCTACGAGTTCTATCCCTGGCTGCGGGCGCAGTCGATGATCGAGCACGGTCCGGCGCAGGTCCTGGTCGGCCCCTACCGGACCCCGGAGCGCGAGCGGCTGATGCGTTTCTCGCGCCAGGCCTTCTACGAGGACGCGCTGGTCTTCTACGCGCGCCGGCGCGAGGAGGGCCTGTGGTGGGGCGACTTCCAGGCGCTGCAGCGCCTGCGCATCGGCGCGGTGCAGGGCTGGGTCTACGGCGAGCGCTTCGAGCAGTCGCGCGCCGCGCTCAGCGTCACCGTCGTGCGCGACCTGGCCACCGCGCTGCGCATGCTGCAAGTGGGCCGCCTGGACCTGATCGCCGCCAACCAGCGCAACTCGGAGCCGGTGATCCAGGAACTGGGCCTGGGCGAGCAGGTCGCTCTCTGCGCCCCGCCGTTCGCGCAGCTCAAGGGGCACTTCGCGTTCAGCCGCGAGCCGGCGGGCGAGTCCTGGCTCGCGCTGGTCGACGCCGGCATGCAGCGCCTGCGCGCCAGCGGCGAGCTGCAGCAGATGGCCGCGCGACGCGGCGTCGCGCTGCCCGAGTGAGCGGCGCGCCGCCCGTTCAGCCCAGGAGCAGCAGGGCCAGGCCGATGGCGGCCGGCAGCGCCTGGATGAAGAGGATCTTGCGGCTGGCCGTCGCGGCGCCGTAGAGCCCGGCCACCAGCACGCAGGCCAGGAAGAAGACCTTCACCGGACCGCCCGCGGCGCCCAGCACCAGCCCCCAGATCAGGCCCGCGGCCAGGAAGCCGTTGTAGAGGCCCTGGTTGGCGGCCAGCACCTTGCTGGCCTGGGCGAATTCGGGCGTCAGCCCGAAAGCCTTGCGGCCGGTGGGCGTGGTCCAGAGAAACATCTCCAGCACGAGGATGTAGACGTGGATGAGCGCGACGAGCGCGACGACGATGTTGGCGGCTGTGTTCATGGTTCGCACTTTACGTCCCGCTATCATCCCCGGCCCGCCCGCAGTTCCCTGTCCCGCACGTTCCATGTCCAAGACCACGCTCAATCCGGCCCAGCTCGCGGCCGTGCATCACCTGGCGGGGCCCTGCCTGGTGATCGCGGGCGCGGGGTCGGGCAAGACCAGCGTGATCACGCAGAAGATCGCCAAGCTGATGTCCGAGGGCTACCGGCCGAAGAACATCGCCGCGATCACCTTCACCAACAAGGCGTCGCAGGAGATGCGCGAGCGCGCCCGGCACCTGGTGGGCAACAAGGCGGGCTCGGAGCTGGTGATCTCGACCTTCCACTCGCTGGGCGTGCGCATCCTGCGCGAGGACGGGCGGCACCTCGGGCTCAAGGAGCAGTTCTCGATCATGGACTCGGACGACGTGCTGTCCGTGCTCCGCGACGCGGGCGGCACCACCGACGCGGCGACGGCCAAGTCCTGGCAGTGGACGATCTCGCTCTGGAAGAACCAGAACCTCAGCCCGCAGCAGGCGCTGGCCTACGCCAAGGACGATATGGAGCGCGCGGCCGCCGTCGTCATGCAGCGCTACCAGGAACGGCTGACCGCCTACCAGGCGGTGGACTTCGATGACCTGATCGGCATGCCGCTCAAGCTGCTGCAGACCAACGAGGAAGCGCGAGGCAAGTGGCAGGAGACGCTGCGCTACGTGCTGGTCGACGAGTACCAGGACACCAACGCCGTCCAGTACGAGCTGCTGAAGTGCCTGGTCGGCGAGCGCGCGATGTTCACCGCCGTGGGCGACGACGACCAGTCCATCTACGGCTGGCGCGGCGCCACCATCGAGAACCTCAAGAAGCTGCCGGTCGATTTCCCGCAGCTCAAGGTGATCCCGCTGGAGCAGAACTACCGCTCCACCAGCGCGATCCTGCGCGCGGCCAACAACGTGATCGGCGGCAATCCGAAGCTGTTCCCCAAGACGCTGTGGAGCGAGTTCGGCGAGGGCGACCCCATCACGCTGATCGAGGCCGATGGCGAGGAACACGAGGCCGAGCGCGCCGTCGCGCGCATCCAGTCGATCCGCGCCAACCATCCGACGACGAAGTTCTCCGACTTCGCGATCCTGTACCGCGCCAACCACCAGGCGCGCATCTTCGAGCAGGCGCTGCGCCGCGCCGAGATCCCCTACAAGGTCTCCGGCGGCCAGAGCTTCTTCGACCGCACCGAGATCAAGGACCTGTGCGCCTGGCTGCGGCTGCTCGTCAATCAGGACGACGACCCCGCGTTCCTGCGCGCCGTGACCACGCCCAAGCGCGGCATCGGCCACCAGACGCTGGGCCACCTGAGCGACTTCTCGGCGAAGTGGAAGCTGTCGATGTTCGAGTCGCTGTTCGCGGAGTCGCTCAAGGCGACGCTGTCGAGCAAGGCGCTGCACGGGCTGCATGAATTCGGCCGCTATGTCGTCGACCTGGAGTACCGCGCCCGTCACGCCGTCGGCGGCGAGGAGGGCAAGGCGCTGATGATGGAGTGGCTCAAGGACATCGGCTACGAGCAGTACCTGGTCGACCAGGAGGACAACGAGAAGGTGGCGCAGGCCCGCTGGGGCAACGTGCTGGACTTCGTCGACTGGGTCGCCAAGCGCTGCGGCGGCGAGATCACCACCGACGGCGGCATCACCACCGAGAGCCCGCGCCAGTCGCTGCTCGACGTGGCGCAGACCATCAGCGTCATCCTGTCGCTGGCTGAGCGCCAGGAGGAGCAGGACCAGGTCGTGCTGACGACGCTGCATGCCTCCAAGGGCCTGGAATGGCCGCACGTGCTGCTGGCTGGCGTCAACGAGGGCCTGCTGCCCTTCAAGGCCGAGAACGAGGACCTCACGCCGCAGCGCGTCGAGGAGGAGCGCCGGCTGATGTACGTCGGCATCACGCGGGCGCGGCGCACGCTGGCGGTGTCCACGCTGCGCCGGCGCAAGAAGAACCGCGAGACGGTGGTGGGCGTGCCCTCGCGCTTCATCGCGGAGATGAAGCTCAACGAGAGCGGCATCAAGGAAGACCCGCGGGAGAAGCTCAAGCGCATGCGCGAGCAGCTGGCCGCCAAGGCCGCCGAGACTGCGGCCCGGCAGGCGCAGGCGGCGAAGGACGAGCGCTGAGCAACCCCGGTCACCCGACCCACGGGTGCGGGGGCGCAAGCGCAGGATTCTTACTGGTTCGGGTCATTACGAGGCCCTGTCCGCCTTCCTAGCATCCGGTCCCTCTGCGCCCGCCGAGGAGACCCGATGTCCGCCGCCCCCTTCCCCAAGTCGCGCTTCAGCGACGCGCTGCCGCCCGAGGAGGCCGCCGCCCGCCACCGCCTCATCGGCACGATTGCCGATGAACTGCGCCAGGCCCATTGGCATCCCGCCACGCTGCCGGTGAGCGCGCAGGACCTGGCCGAGGGCGCCGGCGTGGAGGTGCGCGCCCGCGGTGGCGCGCAGGAACCGCTGTACCCGTATCGCGGCCGCCTGCTCTACCTCGACGAACGACCGGTGATCGAGGTCAACCTGGGCGAGGACGCGGCGCGGCGACGCATCGTGCTGGCGCACGCGCTGGGCCACCACCTGCTGGGACACGGACCGGTGCCGCCGGAGACGCTGGTCACGCTGTCCACCTGCTGCCCGCGACGCATCGAGCAGGAGGCCCACCACTTCGCGCTGGACCTGCTGATGCCGGAGGTCGCGATCTACCGGTTGATGGATCACGGCATGCTCAGCGCCCGCAAGCTGGCCAACAAGTTCCAGGTCCCCGAGGCCTCGCTGCATGAACGCATGCAGGCGCTCGACCGCCGGAGCGGCTACCTCTGACCGGCGGTGCGCGTCCATGCCGTCCTCGCTTTCGTCATCGCCGTCGTCATCGTCCTTGCCGTCGCCCCTGCCGGCGACCGACCTGTAAGGTCTGCCATGTCACCGGGTCCAGGGGGATGGACGCCATCGGCAAACGGCAGAATGCGGCCGCATGACCGCCTCCGCCGCCAAGCCCGCCTCCCGGATGGGTGTCGCACTGCCGTTGCTGACCTTGCTCAGCGCGGCCGTCGCCATCCTCGCGCTGTCCCAGCCGCCCGAGCTGCCGCCGGCGCTGGCCTTCGTCTTCAAGCCGCTGACGACCGTCCTCATCCTGCTGTACGCCTGGGGGCGGGGCGCGCAGCAGCCGCGCCTGGCGCGCTGGCTGCGGGCCGGCCTGCTGTGCTCGCTGGCCGGTGACGTTGCCTTGCTCTGGCCGGAGCAGGGTTTCCTGCCCGGGCTGGTGAGCTTCCTCGCGGCGCACGTCTGCTACATCGTCGGCTTCTGCACCCGCAAGCGGCTGGGCGCGGTGCGCTGGCCCTTCCTGATGTTCGGCCTCATCGCGGCGATGGTGCTGGGCCGGCTCTGGTCCAGCATCCCGGCCGCGCTGCAGGTGCCGGTGGTGGTCTACGTGGTCTGCCTGGCGACGATGGCGGCGCAGGCCTGGGCCTGGTGGCGCGGCAGCG
>NZ_VOSR01000467.1:0-2381 GCF_007997345.1 Mitsuaria sp. TWR114 | reverse complement strand
CGTGGATGCGCAGCCGGCCGCTCAGGAAGTAGCCGTCGGCGCCGCGGTTGAGGTCGACGATGGCTTCGACGTCGGTCTCCGCGGGCAGGCGCACGCCCATCGCCTGGGCGGCCAGGCCCATCGCGCCGATGAAGCAGGCGGACCAGCCGACGCCGAACAGCTGTTCCGGGTTGGTGCCGGGGCGCGACGATCCGGGCGTGCCGAGCTGCACGTCGAGGCGGCCGTCGTCGGACTGGCCGCGGCCCTCGCGGCCGCCGGTGGTGCGGGTGTGGGCGGTATAGAGAACCTGGACGTGATCGGTGGTCGTGGACATGGCGGACTCCTTTGAAGGCTTGAAGGCAGCGTCGTCTGCTGCGTGGTCCGCATTGCACCGGGGCGATGTATCGCCGGTGTGTGACTGCCGCGGCGAATTGGCGCGGCGCGTGTCGCGGCGGGTGCTGGACACAGTGGCATACAAACCGGCGTCGGTGACCGCGTGTGACGGTGACGTGGAGGTGGCGTGAAGGCAGGTGCGCCCAACGCCAAGTCGTTGCGCCGACTTGCGTGATCGCGGGTTTTCTTAAGCATTCCCTAACCCGGCCGGCGCACCTTACGTCCCAGGGCAACACGTTGTTTGACGCAATCGGCCCGACCCGCTCCGCGGCCCACGGCGACGCCTTGTAGAAGACGCCACCGGCGCGGAGCCCGCCGGACCGCAGGAGAAGCACATGAGCAAGTCCACCCCGATCCTCGCCATGGTGGCCGCTTTCGCGGCGGCGTCGGCCCAGGCCGCGACCGATCCCGACGACATGGCGCGCCGATCGGAGCGACGAGCGATGGTCCAGCAGCAACTGCGCGCGGTGCAGGTCGAGCTCTACTGCGACCACCAGGACAACGCGATGCATCTGCTGCGCGACGCCCGTCGCCAGTTGATGGCGCAGCGCCTGCCGGTCAGCGCCCCCGAGCTGCGCCAGCTGGAGAAGGTCAGCTGGCTGGTCCGCCACGGCGACACCGTCGAGGCGATCGCCACGATCGACGCCGCCCGCGGCGACCTCGCCTGAGCGCAAGCTCATCGGCCCTCGATTCATTTCCCCATCAGTCAGCCGTCGACCGGTTGGGCAGCGCCCCGACCGGCGACGGCTGACCTCCTTCGGTCTCAATTCGAGCCTGGCCGACTTTCGTAAGGGGTTCGGACCACTGGAACCGCGCAAAACACGCGGATCCCTCGAAACGCCTCCCGCTCCCGCGCCCTAGCATCGACATCTTCGACAACGCGTGTGGCGGCGATGACTCCGGAAATGTTGGCGTTCTGGCTGGCGGGCGTGTTGCCACCCAGCTCCAGCTGGATCCTCAATCTTGCGATTCGTGGTCCGGCCTGCCTGAAGACGTCCGGCGCCGACTGGGCATTGCTCCTGCTCGCCTTCGACGGCGCGGTGGCGATCACCTGGCCGGAGATCCTCTGCAACATCCCGAACGAAGCGGTGAGGGCATTCCTGCCGTCATTGGCCCCCTCGCTGGTTTTCGTCTCGCTGGTGATCTGGATCGTGATCGTCCAATGGTGCGAGCCGCTGCTTGTCCACGCGCGCCGGGCCCGACGGCCCAGCTTCTGGCGCATCGCAAGTGGCGCAGGCGCCTGGGCGCTCGTGGTGTTGAACGTCTTCGGGCACTACTACTTGCTGATCAGGGGTTTCCATGTGGACTGAATTCCTCCTCAATTGCGCCGCGGCCTTCGTGTTCTTCCTCGCCTTCTTCCTGACCGTCTACTACATCGCCTACCGGAAGGGCGTGTTCGATGCGCCCGATCCATCGGACGGTTCATCGCCGGAAGGCGGCTGACGACCGGGCGCCAGCCCGGCTCCGCCGGCATGTGGAAAGACACTAGCCGTCACCGCATGTCCGCGCGCTAGCATCGCGCGCCATGCGGATCCTCCTGGTCGAAGACGAGAAGCCCCTGGCCGACTGGCTGGTGAAGGCGCTCGGGCAGAACGATTTCGTCGTCGACTGGGTCGACGACGGCCGGCTCGTGCTGGGCCAGCTCGGCGCGACCCGCTACGACGCGATGATCCTGGACCTCGGCCTGCCGGGACTGGGCGGCCACGAAGTCCTGGCCCGCCTGCGCGACGCCGATTCCCGCGTGCCGGTGCTGGTGCTGACCGCCCGCGACTCGCTGATGGAGCGCGTCAGCACGCTGCATGAGGGCGCCGACGACTTCCTCGCCAAACCCTTCGAGATCCAGGAGCTCGAGGCCCGCCTGGTCGCGCTGATCCGCCGCTCGCGCGGGCGCGACCAGCCGCGCTTCGCCTGCGGGCCGCTGGTCTACGACGCCGCCTCCAAGCTGTTCACCCTGGACCGCGAACCGCTGCCGCTGTCCCCCCCGCGAGCACGCGGTGCTGCGCACGCTG
>NZ_VOSR01000466.1:0-2926 GCF_007997345.1 Mitsuaria sp. TWR114 | reverse complement strand
GTGGTGCGGTCCTTGAAGTCGAGGATGCGCGAGAACACTTCCGCGCCGACCACCAGCGCCTTGGTCGCGGCGCCGCTCTTGATCATCGCGTCGGCGACGGTCAGCGCATACACGAAGCCGGAGCACACGGCCTGCACGTCGAAGGCGGCGCAGCCGTGGATGCCGAGCTTCTGTTGCAGCAGGCAGGCGGTGGACGGGAACACCATGTCCGGCGTGGACGTGGCGACGATGATCATCATCAAGCACAGCACGAACTATCTGACGGCCTACGCGCATAACCAGACGTTGCTGGTGAAGGAAGACCAGGTGGTGCGCAAGGGCCAGAAGATCGCCGAGATGGGCAGCAGCGACGCGGATTCGGTGAAGCTGCACTTCGAGGTGCGCAAGCAGGGCAAGCCGATCGATCCGTCGAAGCTGTTGCCCGCGCGCTGAGGGCGCTCAAGGAGGCGCCGCAACATGACCTTGCAACGCGCCTCTTCGTCAGATGGACTCTCGCCCGACGGCCTGGACCGCCCCGGTCATCCAGGCCGTTTCAGATTGCCGCCCGAACTGGCGGCCGAGTCCGCCGAGCCGGCTGACGACCATGACGCCGCCGCGCCGGCCGAGGGCGATGCGGCGGACAGTCCCGAGGTCGTGGCCGACGAGGACGATGAAGTCCGCGCGCTGCGCAGCGCCGAGTCCGAGGACGGCAAGAGCAAGTCCAGGAACGGCAAGGGCGACCTGGGTCCCGCCGACGGCGACGCGACCAACGCCCTGCAGGCCTACCTGCGCGACATCCGGCGCACCCCGCTGCTGACGCCCCAGGAGGAGTACGACACCGCCGTCAAGGCGCGCGCCGGCGACTTCGAGGCGCGCCAGGCGATGATCGAGCACAACCTGCGGCTGGTCGTCAGCATCGCCAAGAACTACCTGGGCCGCGGCCTGCCGATGAGCGACCTCATCGAGGAAGGCAACCTCGGCCTGATGCACGCGATCGGCAAGTTCGAGCCCGAGCGCGGTTTCCGTTTCTCGACCTACGCCAGCTGGTGGATCCGCCAGGCGGTGGAGCGCGCGCTGATGCATCAGGCGCGGCTGGTGCGGCTGCCGGTACACATCGTGCGCGAGCTCAATCAGGTGCTGAAGGCGCGCCGCGCGCTGGAGGCGCTCGCGGCGCAGCGCGGCGGCGAAGGCGCGGTGCGCGCTGAGGATGTCGCGCAGGCGCTGGGCCGACCGGTCGACGAGATCGCCGAGCTGCTCGCCTATGCGGAACTGCCCAGCTCGCTGGATTCGCCGGTGGACCGCAATGGCGACGGCGGCGAATCGATGCTGGACCTGGTCGCCGACGAGCAGGCGGTCGACCCGGCGGGCCACCGGCTCAGCCATGAGCTGGAGGACCTGCTCAAGAGCGGGCTGGCCTCGCTGAGCGACCGCGAGCGGGAGGTGCTCGCCGGCCGCTACGGCCTGGCCGACCGCGAGCCCGAGACGCTGGACATCCTCGCCGTGCGGCTGGGCCTGACCCGCGAGCGCATCCGGCAGATCCAGATCGAGGCGCTGGCCAAGCTCAAGCGCAACATGATGCGGCAGGGCATCAGCCGGGATTCGATCTTCTGAACCCTGAACACCGCTGGCACCGTTGCTTTCCCTGGCCAGCACCGCCGTACCGCGACGACCCCTCACCCCCAACCCTCTCCCCGCAAGCGGGGAGAGGGAGTTCTGTCGAGCGCCTGTCGCGATCCGCGCTGGGATAATGCGCGCCCATGACTGATGTATCGGAATGGCTGAAGGTCGAGTCGCTGGACCTTGAAGCGCAGGGCGTCGCCCACAACAGCGAAGGCAAGGTCGTGTTCATCGAGGGCGCCTTGCCCGGCGAAGAGGTCCAGGTCGCCGTCGGCCGCAAGAAGAACAACTGGGAGCAGGCCGCGATGATCGCGATGCGCCGCGAGAGTGCGCAACGGGTGCGGCCGGTCTGCCCGCATTTCGGGCTGCATGCCGGCGCCTGCGGCGGCTGCAAGATGCAGCACCTGCATCCCGGCGCTCAGGTGGCGGTCAAGCAGCGCGTGCTCGAGGACAACCTGTGGCACCTCGGCAAGGTCAAGGCCGAGGCGCTGCTGCGCCCGATCGAGGGGCCGGCCACCGGCTACCGCTATCGCGCCCGCCTGTCGGTGCGCTACGTGCCGAAGAAGGGCCATGTGCTGGTCGGCTTCCATGAGCGCAAGAGCCGCTACATCGCCGACATGCAGGTCTGCAAGGTGCTGCCCGAGAAGGTCAGCGCGATGCTGCTGCCGCTGCGCGAGCTGATCGGCGCGATGGACGGCCGCGACCGCCTGCCGCAGATCGAGTTGGCCATCGGCGACAACGGCGGCACGCAGGTGATCGCGCTGGTGCTGCGCCACCTGGAGCCGCTGAGCGCGGGCGACGTCGCCCGGCTGCGCGCCTTCGCCGCCGAGCACGGGGTGCAATGGTGGCTGCAGCCCAAGGGGCCGGAGACGGTGCACCTGCTCGATGCGGACGGACCGGAGCTGGCCTACACGCTGCCGGAGTTCGGCGTCGTGATGCCGTTCAAGCCGACCGACTTCACCCAGGTCAACCACCACATCAACACGGTGCTGGTCGGCCGCGCGCTGCGGCTGCTGGGCGTGCAGGCCGGCGAGCGCGTCATCGACTGGTTCTGCGGCCTGGGCAACTTCACCCTGCCGCTGGCGACGCAGGCGCGCGAGGTCCTCGGCATCGAGGGCAGCGAGGCGCTGGTGCAGCGCTCGCGGGAGAACGCCAAGCGCAATGCGCTCGACCACAAGGCCAGCTTCGTCGCGCGCAACCTGTTCGAGATGACCCCGCAGCTGCTGGTGGCCGACGGCGCCGCCGACCGCTGGCTGATCGATCCGCCGCGCGAAGGCGCCTTCGCGCTGGTCAAGGCGCTGGCGGACCTGGTCCAGGACCCGTCGCTGGC
>NZ_VOSR01000465.1:0-2543 GCF_007997345.1 Mitsuaria sp. TWR114 | reverse complement strand
CGCGCGCTGGAGGCCGGCGCCGACGCCTTCGCCCGCAAGCAGGACGACGTCGACCTGATCCTGGCGCGCGTGGCCGCGATGCTGCGCAGCGCCAAGGCCAGCCTGCCCGAGCAGGGCGCCAGCCTGCTCGGGCCCAAGCGGCTGCTGCTGGTCGACGACAGCGCCAACGTGCTGGCCGAGCTCGGCGCGCTGCTGCGCGACGACGGCTACGACGTCATCGCCGCGGCCAGCGGCGAGCAGGCGCTGGAGCTGCTCGCGGTGCAGGCGGTGGACGCGGTGCTGCTGGACGTGCAGATGCCGGGCATCGGCGGGCTGGAGACCTGCCGGCGCATCAAGTCGGCGCCCTCGCTGCGCGACATCCCGGTGCTGCTGCTCACCGCCTTCGAGGGCCGCGCGTCGATGCTGGCCGGCCTGGAGGCCGGCGCCGACGATTACGTCGTCAAGGCCAACGGCGAGGTCGAGCTGCTCAAGGCCCGGCGCGTCCACGCCGAGCTGCACAACAGCGCGATGGAAGCGGCCGAGGCGCGCGCCGCGCGCGAGCTGGCGGACAGCCGCGCCGAGCTGCTGGCCGCGCTGCAGCAGCGCAACGACGCGCTGGAGCAGCTCAATGCCGAGCTCAGCCGCGCCAGCAGCGCCAAGACCGCCTTCCTGTCGACGATGTCGCACGAGCTGCGCACGCCGCTGAACGCGGTGATCGGTTTCGCCCAGCTGATGCGCGACGGCGCGGCCGGCCCGGTCAGCGATCGCCAGGCCGAGTTCTGCGGCCACATCCACAACGCCGGGCAGCACCTGCTCTCGCTGGTCAACGACCTGCTGGACATGGCCAAGATCGAGGCCGGCCGCGTCGACCTGGACATCGAGCCGGTCGAGCTCGACGAGCTGCTGCGCGACGCGCTCGCGATCGTGCAGGAACGGGCCCGGCTCAACCGCATCGAGATGAGCTTCTTCGGCGTCGGCGGCCACCAGCGGCTGTGCGTGGACCGCCGCCGGCTGCGGCAGATCATCTACAACCTGCTGTCCAACGCGGCCAAGTTCACGCCCAAGGGCGGCAGCATCCGGCTCGAGGCGCGGCGGGTGCCCCGGGCGCGGGCGCGCGAGGCGCTGCCGGGCTTCCCCAACGGGCGGCGCTCGGAGCTGCCCGACAGCGAGCACGCCGAGTTCGTCCAGATCAGCGTCACCGACAACGGCATCGGCATCCCGCCGGACGGCCTGGACAAGCTGTTCCAGCCCTTCAACCAGATCCGCAACGTGCTGACCCACAAGGTGGAGGGCACCGGCCTGGGCCTGGCGACGGTGGCGCGCCTGGTGCAGCTGCACGACGGCGCGGTGGCGGTGAGCAGCCAGCCCGACAAGGGCAGCTGCTTCACCTGCTGGCTGCCATGGCGCGAGCCGGTGATCCCCGACGTCATCCTGCCCGACGAGACCGGCGAGCGTCCGCTGGCGCTCGTGATCGAGCACAACGAGCAGGCCGCGGCGCTGATGCAGACGCAGCTCAAGGCGGCGGGCTTCCGGGTGCGGCATGTCGCCTCGGCCGAGGCGGCGCTGGAGCTCGCCCCGCACCTGCGGCCCGAGCTGATCACGCTGGAGGTGAACCTGCCGGGGCTGGACGGCTGGGAGCTGCTGTCGCGGCTGAAGAACCTGCCGGGGTGGGCACACATCCCGGTGGTCGTCGTGTCGGTGGACGCGGGGCAGGAAGTGGCGCTGTCGCTGGGCGCCTCCGCGGTGCTGCACAAGCCGGTGTCGCGCAAGGCGCTGAGCAAGGAGCTGGAGATGCTCGGCTTCAAGCCGACCGCGACGCGCAAGTTCCTGGTGCTGGCGATCAGCGACGCGCCCGGCGACCTGCAGTCGCTGAGCGCCCACCTGTCGCAGCCCGGCTTCTCGGTGCTGCGCGCCACCGGCGGCAAGGAAGGCATCGAACTGGCCCGGCGCCACGTGCCCGACCTGATCGTGCTGGACCTGCTGATGGCGGAGGTCGACGGCATCGGCGTCGTCGAGGCGCTGCAGCGCGATCCGCTGACCGCGGCGATCCCGGTGATCGTGGTGGCGGCGTCGCAGCTCACGCCGCGCGACCGCGAGCTGCTCAACCGCCATGTGCAGCGCGCCACCGTCAACCGCGAGACGGCCGCCGCGGCCGCGGCCGGCGGCGCGCCGTGATCCTGGAGCCGGCGCCGTGAGGACGCGCGCGTTCACGCCCGCCCACGCCAAGGAGGACGCACTGACATGAGACGCCGCGATGTGTTCGGGCTGATGGCGCTGGCCTCGGCCGGCCCGCTGGCTACCGCAGCGAGTGCCGCCAGTGCCGCGACGAACGCGGCGCTGCTGCCCTCCGCGCTCGATGCCGCGGGGCAGTTGCGCGCGCTGCCAATGGACGGGCCGGCGGACGGCTTCCACTGGCGGCGTGTCGCGGAGGGTGTGCAGTTCCGCGTCGACAGCCTGACCAAGGCCGTGCTGTTCTACGGCCCGGGCCTGGTACGGATCACCGCGCACCTAGGCGCGGCGCATACCGCGCAGCCCAGCCTGGTGGTCGTGGCCAAGCCCAGGCC
>NZ_VOSR01000464.1:0-27488 GCF_007997345.1 Mitsuaria sp. TWR114 | reverse complement strand
CGAGGCCCGCGACGTCCGCCTGATCCTGATCGACCCCAAGATGCTGGAAATGAGCGTCTACGAGGGCATCCCCCACCTGCTGGCGCCGGTCGTGACCGACATGAAGCAGGCGGGCAACGCGCTGAACTGGTGCGTCAACGAGATGGAGCGGCGCTACAAGCTCATGTCCAAGATGGGCGTGCGCAATCTGGCCGGCTACAACAAGAAGATCGCCGACGCGGCCGAGCGCGAGGAGAAGATCCCCAACCCGTTCAGCCTGACGCCCGAAGAGCCGGAGCCGCTGGACCGGTTGCCGCACATCGTCGTCGTCATCGACGAACTGGCCGACCTCATGATGGTGGTCGGCAAGAAGATCGAGGAACTGATCGCGCGCCTGGCCCAGAAGGCCCGTGCCGCCGGCATCCACCTGATCCTGGCGACGCAGCGCCCGTCGGTGGACGTGATCACCGGCCTGATCAAGGCCAACATCCCGACCCGCCTGTCCTTCCAGGTCTCGAGCAAGATCGACTCGCGCACCATCCTCGACCAGATGGGCGCCGAAGCGCTGCTGGGCATGGGCGACATGCTCTACATGGCGTCGGGCACCGGGCTGCCGGTGCGGGTGCACGGCGCGTTCGTCAGCGATGACGAGGTGCATCGCGTCGTCGACTACCTGAAGGAGCAGGGCGGCGAGCCGAACTACATCGAAGGCATCCTCGAGGGCGGCGTGCTCGACGGGGACGGCGGCGGCGATGGCCTGCCCGGCCTGGCCGCCGGCGGCGACGGCGAATCCGATCCGATGTACGACCAGGCGGTGGCCGTGGTGCTGCAGCACAAGCGGGCCTCGATCTCGCTGGTGCAACGCCACCTGCGCATCGGCTACAACCGGGCCGCCCGCTTGCTGGAGCAGATGGAGAAATCGGGCCTGGTGTCGTCGATGGCCACCAACGGTAACCGCGACATCATCGTGCCCAAGCGGGAGGAATGAACGGCGCCGGCCGACGCGTTCCTCGCCTTCCGCACCTCCCGCTCCGTTCAAGCATCCACGCCATCGTCGACGAGCCTCCCATGGTCCATCCGCTCCATTCGTTTCAATCGCTCCGTTCCCTGTCGCTCCGCGGCCTTCGCGCGACCCGCGCGGTCGCGGGCGCGGCGCTGCTGGGGGCCGCCGCGCTGGCCCATGCCGACGGCGTGAGCGCGCTGCAGCAGTTCGTGACCGAGGTGAAGAGTGGCCGCGCCAGCTTCACGCAGACGGTCACCGCGCCCGATGGCAAGCGCAAGAAGACCACCACCGGCACCTTCGAGTTCCAGCGGCCGAACCAGTTCCGCTTCGCCTATGCGAAGCCGGCCGAACAGCTGATCGTGGCCGATGGCAAGGAGGTCTGGATCTACGACCCGGACCTGCAGCAGGCCACGGTGCGGCAGATGGACCAGGCGCTGGGCGCGACGCCGGTGGCGCTGCTCGCCGGGGGCGACCTGTCGCGGGACTTCACGCTGAAGGCGCTGCCGGCGGCCAACGGGCTGGACTGGGTGCAGGCGACGCCGCGGCGCAACGACAGCGGCTTGCAGAGCCTGAAGCTGGGCTTCAAGGGACGCGAGCTGTCGGCGCTGGAGATCGTTGACGGCTTCGGCCAGCAATCGGTGATGCAGTTCAGCGCGGTGGAGCCCAATGCCAAGGTGTCGGCCGAGCGCTTCCGCTTCACGCCGCCGCCGGGTACGGACATCGCGCGCCAACCCTGACCGAGCTTCGAGCCTGCACCGATGAGCAACGCGTCGCTCTTCCCGGACGAGTTCGATCCCGTTCCCAGCGGGCCGCCGGCCATGGGGGCGCCGGGCAAGCACGCGCCGCTGCCGGAGCGGCTGCGGCCGCGTCAGCTCGACGAGGTCGTCGGCCAGCGCCACCTGCTCGGGCCCGGCATGCCGCTGCGCGTCGCGCTGGAGAGCGGCCGGCCGCATTCGATGATCCTGTGGGGCCCGCCGGGCGTCGGCAAGACGACGCTGGCGCGGCTGATGGCGCAGTTCTTCGACGCGCAGTTCATCGCGATCTCGGCGGTGCTGGGCGGCGTCAAGGACATCCGCGAGGCGGTCGAGCGCGCCATGGCCGCAGCCGGGCAGGGGCGGCGCACGATCGTGTTCGTCGACGAGGTCCACCGCTTCAACAAGGCGCAGCAGGATGCCTTCCTGCCGCATGTCGAGTCCGGCCTGTTCAGCTTCATCGGCGCAACGACGGAGAACCCGTCCTTCGAGGTCAATTCGGCGTTGCTCTCGCGCGCGACGGTGCATGTGCTGAAGTCGCTCGACGAGCAGGACATGCGCGAGCTGCTGGCGCGCGGGCGCGAGGCCCTGGGCGCGCCGCCGGTCAGCGAGGCCGCCACCCAGCGCCTGATCGGTTATGCCGACGGCGACGCGCGGCGGCTGCTCAACACGCTGGAGACAGTGGCGCAACTGACGCCGGCGGACACGGCGGAGATCGACGAGGCGCTGCTGGAGCGCACCCTGGGCGAGCAGCTGCGGCGCTACGACAAGGGCGGCGACCAGTTCTACGACGTGATCTCGGCGCTGCACAAGTCGGTGCGCGGCTCCAACCCCGACGCGGCGCTGTACTGGCTGGTGCGCATGCTCGATGGCGGCGTCGACGCGCGCTACATCACGCGTCGCCTGATCCGCATGGCCAGCGAGGACATCGGCAACGCCGACCCGCGCGCGCTGCGGATCTGCCTGGATGCCGCCGAGACCTACGAGCGCCTGGGGTCGCCCGAAGGCGAGCTGACGCTGGCGCAGGCGGTGGTGTACCTGGCGATCGCGCCCAAGTCCAACGCCGTCTACAACGCCTACAACCAGGTGCGCGCGCTGATCAAGCAGGACAGTTCGCGGCCGGTGCCGGTGCATCTGCGCAATGCGCCGACGCGGCTCATGAAGGAACTGGGCTACGGCAAGGCCTACCGCTACGCGCATGACTTCCCCGGCGCCTATGTCGCCGGCGAGCAGTACCTGCCGGACGGCCTCGAGGACCAGCGCTTCTACGAGCCGGTGCTGCGTGGCCTGGAGATCAAGATCGGCGCCCGGATGGACGAGCTGCGACGGCTGGACGCGGAGGCGCTCGGTCAGGAGGGCGAGGCCGCGGCCCGCCGCGGCGAGGGCCGCGAGGACTGAGCATGGGCGCGGCGTGGCGAGCCTCTTTCACGACGCGCCTGGTGCGCGCTGGGCAGCCTGTCGCGCGGATGCGCGGGCGGTGTTTCGGCGCGGTCCTGGGTTTGACCTTGAGCCTTGGCCTGGGCGTGGCCGCACCGGTCGCGCAGGCGGCGGCCGCCAAGCCGGCGCCGGTGGTGCGTCCGGCGCAGCCGCCCGAGGGGCCGACGCTGGCCCGCATCCGCGAGACCGGCGTCATCGTCCTGGGCTACCGGCCGGCATCGGCGCCGTTCTCCTACCTCGACGCGCAGCTGCGTCCCACCGGCTATTCCGTCGAACTGTGCGAGCGCGTGATCGCCTCGCTGCGCACGCGGCTGAAGCTGCCCGACCTGGAGGTGCGGCGCGTGGCGGTGGGCTCGGCGACGCGCATGCCGATGGTCAGCAACGGCACGCTGGACATGGAGTGCGGCATCACCACCAACACCGCGGAGCGGGCCCGCAGCCAGGCCTTCTCGGTGACGATCTTCGTGGCCGAGACCAAGCTGATGACGCGCCATGGCGAGAAGGTGCAAAGCCTGTCCGACCTGCGCGGCCGGCCGGTGGTGAGCACCATCGGCACGACCAGCATCCAGCACCTGGCCAAGGTCAACGAGCAACTGGGGCTGGGCATCCGCATCGTCGCGGGGCTGGATGATCCGGACGCTTTCCAGCTGCTGCGCAGCGGCCGCGCCGACGCCTTCATGATGGACGACGTCATCATCCGCAGCCTGCTGGCGCAGCAGGGGTCGGCGGTCTCGCCCGACGACTACGTGATCTCCGACCGGGCGCTCACGGTCGAGCCCTACGCGATCGGGCTGAACCGCGACGATCCGATGTTCAAGACCATGGTCGACGACGTGCTGGTCGGCCTGTACCGCAGCGGCGAGATCCACACGATCTACAGACGCTGGTTCGAGTCCCCGCTGCCGCCCTCCGGCATCAACCTGAAGCTGCCGATGAACGCCGCTTTCCGGCGCGTGGTGGCGCAGCCGACCGACTCGCCCGATCCGGAGCGTTATCGCTGAAGGCGCTGAAGGCCGCGGCGGGTGCCGCCGGCGCGGCGCGGTCGCTCGCGATCGCACCCGAGCAGCCTGAGCGGCCGTTCAGCAACTCGACGAAGCGCCGCGCCGCCAAGCCCAGTGGCCGGGTCTGCGTCCACACCACGTCGACGTAGAGCTGCAGCGCGGTGGTGAAGTTGCCGGCGGGAATCTGGACCAGCTCGCCCGAGGCCAGCGCCGCGCGCACGAAACCGGACGGCAACCAGGCCCAGCCCAGCCCGGCCGACACCATGCGCAGCGCCGCGACCGGGCTGTCGGTGCGCCACTGCACCCGCGAGACCGAGATCCGTTTGTCGACGTCGCAGGCATCGCGGCCAGCGACCAGGATCTGGCGCTCGGCGATCAGGTGTTCGTCGCGCAGCGCCAAGGCCTCGCGCGCAAGCATCGGATGCGAGGCGGCGACGACGGCGAGCAGCGTCTCGCGGGCCACTTCCTGGAACTGCTCGGACGGGTCCAGGCCCTGGCGCTCGAACACCAGCGCCAGCTGCGCGCGCCCGGATTTCAGCATCGCCAGCGCGTCCGCCTGCGGCGCGGTCAGCACCTCGATCTCCAGCAGCGGGAACTCGGTCGACAAGGTCGTCAGCGCGTCGCTCCACGGCGTCGCCGCGACCAGTTCAGGCGCGACCGCGATCACCAGCGACGGCTCCAGGCCCTGCGTCATGGACAGCGCGTGCCGGTTGAGCTGGCCGAACTGCTCGGCCAGCCGGCGCGCCTGCGGGACCAGCGCGAGCGCCTGCGGTGTGGGCACGGGTTCGCGGCCGGCGCGGTCGAAGAGCGGCAGGTCGAGTTCGGCCTCCAGGTGAGCGATCGTCATGCTCACCGCCGACGGCACCCGGCCCAGCGCACGGGCGGCGGCGGAGAACGAGCCGTGGTCGATCGCGGCGAGGAAGACGCGGAGATTGTCCAGGTCGAAGGCCATGGCGGTCCTTGTGGGAGATGGAGAGTGAGAGGTTGATCTATCAGTCGGTCTGATGGATCCTGACTTCAACTATCAGGATGACGAACATACAGTCCGTCCCATCGTGAATCAAGGCCTCGGCGCAGGGCGGCCACGCTCAACGCGCCGAGGCTCTCAACAAGGAGTTCGACATGGTGTGGGGTGTGCTGTTCCTGGCGGGGCTGTTCGAGATCGGATGGGCGGTCGGGCTGAAGTACACGGAGGGCTTCACCCGGCCGTGGCCGACGGTGGGCACCGTGCTGGCGATGGTGACCAGCGTGGTGCTGTTGGGCTGGGCGCTGAAGCACCTGCCCGTCGGCACGGCCTATGCGATCTGGACCGGCATCGGCGCGGTCGGCACCGCGATCGCGGGCATCGTGCTGCTGGGCGAATCCGCCTCGCCGGCCCGGCTGGCCTGCATCGGGCTGATTGCCGTGGGCATCGTCGGGCTGAAGATGGTCTCGTCGCAGTGAGGGCTCGGCCGGCGTCGGCGCCGGCCTGCCAGGCGGAAGCCGGCAGGGCATGGGACTTGCCGTCCACGGTCATCCCGACCGCAGGAGTTCCCCATGCCCGACTTCGACGAACGACGAGACCACGCCTACGACCGCGAGCAGGAGGCCGCCTATTGGCGCGACAACTACGCCAAGCGGCCGTACATCCAGCAAGGCGACACCCATGACGACTTCGGCCCGGCGTATGCCTATGGCGTCGATGCGTTCGCGCGTTATCCCGACCGCGACTTCGATGATTTCGAGGCCGAGCTGCATCGCGACTGGGGCGAGCAGCGCAAGGGGTCGTCGCTCGACTGGGCGCGCGCCAAACCCGCCGTGAAGGATGCGTGGCAGCGCATCAAGGAGGCCTCGAACATGCCGCCGTCCACGCGCTGAGGCTGGCGCCGCTATTTCTTCTCTTCCAGCGAGCGCCGCACGGCCTCCATCGGATCCTCGGCCTCGGACGCCGGCGCGGAGGCCGGGTCGCCTGGCGCGGAGGCCGCCGACGCCGCTTCCGGCGGCAATCCGAACAGCGCATTCGTGTCCGCATTCGGATCGACGCGTTCCGCCTGCCCGGCATCGATGCCCTGCAGCATCTCGGTGGCCTTGTCCATGTCGACCGCCTCGGCCTTGTCCAGGAAGGCGGTCACCGTCACCGGGAAGAAGATGACGATCGCCACCAGGATCAGCTGCATCACCACCCAGGGGATGGAGCCCAGGTAGATGTCGCTCGAGAGCACCCGCCGCGGCAGCGCGCCGGTTTTGAACAGCGAATCCGAGATGCCCCGCAGGTAGAACAGCGCGAAGCCGAAGGGCGGATGCATGAAGCTGGTCTGCATGTTCACGCACAGCATCACGCCGAACCACACCAGGTCGATGCCCATCTTGTCGGCGACCGGACCCAGCAGCGGCAGGATGATGAAGGCGATCTCGAAGAAGTCCAGGAAGAACGCCAGGAAGAAGATGAACAGGTTCACCACGATCAGGAACCCGATCTGACCGCCTGGCAGGCTGGTCAGCATGTGCTCGATCCACTTGCCGCCTTCCACGCCCTGGAACACCAGCGAGAAGGTGCGCGAGCCGATCAGGATGAACACCACCATCGCGGTGATGCGCATCGTGCCGATCATGGCTTCGCGGACCACCGGCCAGTTCAGGCGCCGGTGCGACGCCGCCAGGATGAAGGCGCCCACCGCGCCCATCGCGCCGGCCTCGGTCGGCGTGCAGATCGCCGTGTTGATGCCGGGCAGGCCGCCCATCGAGCCCAGCACCGCGAAGATCAGCACCGCCGACGGGATGATGCCGCGCAGGCATTTCTTCCACAGCGCCCAACCGTCCAGCGTGCGCGCCTCCTTGGGCACGCCGGGCACGTGCTCCGGCTTGAGCCGCGACAGCGCGAAGGTGTAGAGCGCGAAGATCAGCACCTGCAGGATCGACGGCCCCCAGGCGCCCTTGTACATGTCGCCCACCGGCTTGCCGAGCTGGTCCGCCAGCACCACCAGCACCAGCGAGGGCGGCACCAGCTGCGTGATCGTCCCGGACGCCGCCAGCACCCCGGTCGCGTAGCGCATGTTGTAGCCGTAGCGCATCATCACCGGCAGCGAGATCATCGCCATCGCGATCACCTGGCCGGCCACCGTCCCGGTGATCGCGCCCAGGATGAAGCCGACGATGATGACCGAGTAGCCCAGCCCGCCGCGCACCGGGCCGAAGAGCTGGCCCATCGAATCGAGCATGTCCTCGGCCAGCCCGCATTTCTCGAGCAGCGCACCCATCAGGGTGAAGAACGGGATCGCCAGCAGCAGGTCGTTGGACAGGATGCCGAAGACGTTCTGCGGCAGCGCCGTCATGAACTCCGGCGGGAACCAGCCCTGGCTCACCGCGAAGAATCCGCAGGCCAGGCCCAGGGCGGCCAGCGAGAAGGCCACCGGGAAGCCGATCAGCATGATGATGATCAGCCCCGCGAACATCAGCGGGGGAAACTGCTCCATCGTGATCATTGCAGCGGCCTCTCGTAGTGGGTGTCCATCTCGACGAGATGGGCCAGGTAACCCAGGCGCTTGATCACCTCCGAAAGTCCTTGCAGGAACACCAGCCCGAAGCCGACCGGCAAGGTCAGCGCGGCCGGCCAGCGGATCAATCCGCCCGCGTTGCCCGACACCTCACCGCTGGTGAACAGCTTGTGCAGGTAGCCACCCAGGCCGAGCGTCGCGATCGTGTCGTCCGGCCGCATGCCGGTCATGAGCTTGCCCAGGAAGAAGTCCCAGGACAGCCAGCCCGCGTAGGCCATCACCGGGATCAGGAAGACGATCAGGCCGAACAGGTCGATGTAGACCTTGCCGTGGCCGCGCCAGCGCGCGTAGAGGATGTCGACCCGCACATGCTCGTTCAGGCGCAGGACCTGCGCCGCGCCGCCCATCACGCAGACGGCGAACAGGTACCACTGGATCTCGAGGAAGGCGTTGGAGCTGATGTCCAGGCCGTAGCGAATCACCGCATTGGCGGCGCTGATCAAGCACGACAGCAGGACGGCCCAGGCGGCAAGCGTGCCGAACCGGTCCGTCAGCCAGTCGATGCCCTTGGCGAAAGCAAGCAGGGCGTTCATCGAGGAATCCAGGTCTCCATGTGAGCCCGCGACGGGGAGGGCTCGTTTCTTGTCGTAGACGCGGACTGTAGCCAGCGAGCGCTGACGGCGACCTGATTTCGTACGCTGTTCCGGGAAAGCCCTGAGGAAAGCTGAAGGGCGAAAAAAGAAGGCCCCGGTCGGGGACCGGGGCCTGCGGCGGCGCTCCGATGGGGCGCGGTGTTCGGGATCCGTCAGGCGTCGAGCTGCATCGCGGAGGCGAAGAGCCGGGTCGAGCGCGCGCCGGAGCGGCAGAACGCCAGCACCGGCTTGGGCGCCTCGTCGAGCAGCGCGCGCATCGCGGCGATCTCCTCCGGCGACTGGTAGCCGCCCTGCACCGGCAGGTGGTGGTAGACCAGGCCCGCCGCCTCGGCCGCGACGCGGACCTGCTCGCTGGTGGGCTGGTCCGGGCCGCCCTCGAAATCCGGGCGGTTGTTGATCACCGACTTGAAGCCGGCCGCGGCCAGTGCGGCCATCGTGTCCGGCGTCAGCTGCGGCGCGACGCAGAAATCGGGCGTCAGTTGTTGGACGGTCAGTTCCATGGAGGCTCCTGTCGTTGAATCGGAAGCGGGCCGGGGAGGGAGGGGCTCAGCCCGCCAGCGCGGCCTTCACCGCGGCCGAGACCAGGCCCATGTCGGCCTTGCCCGCGAGCTTGCCCTTCACGGCGCCCATCACCTTGCCCATGTCGGCCGGGCCCTTGGCGCCCAGTTCGGCCACGATCGCGGCGACCTCGGCCTTGATCTCGTCCTCGCTCAGGCGCTGCGGCAGGTAGACCTCCAGCACCTTCAGCTCGGCGGTTTCCTTGTCGGCCAGGTCCTGCCGGCCGGCGGCGGTGAACTGGCTGATCGAGTCCTTGCGCTGCTTGATCAGCTTGTCGACGATGCCCACCAGCATCACGTCGTCCACCGTCACGCGCTCGTCCACTTCCTTCTGCTTCACGGCGGCCAGCAGCAGGCGGATCGTGCCCAGGCGCTCGCTGTCCTTGGCGCGCATCGCCGTCTTCATGTCTTCGGTGATCTGTTCCTTCAGGCTCATGAGGGCTCCTTGCTTCTCTCTCGAAATGCGTTTCGCGGTCTCGCGGGGATCATCGGCCGTCGCGGACCGGTGCGGCGCGGAGACAAAAAAGCCCGCGGCAGCGTCCTGCGCGGGCTTTCTGTGCTGTTCGGGCAGTGGGGAGCGCTCAGCGAGGGTCCCCGGTGCCGAAGCGGTCCGATCCTTCGATCAGTACAGCTTCTTGGGCAGCTGCATGCTGCGCACGCGCTTGTAGTGACGCTTCACGGCGGCCGCCTTCTTGCGCTTGCGCTCGGCGGTCGGCTTCTCGTAGAACTCACGGGCGCGCAGCTCGGTGAGCAGGCCCAGCTTCTCGATGGTGCGCTTGAAGCGGCGCAGGGCCACGTCGAACGGCTCGTTTTCTTTGACGCGAATGGTGGTCATGAAATTCCTTCAAATAGCGCTCGGTGTTCGCGAGGAAGGGCTTGCCTTCGAAGCGGAGTATCCGGATTCCACTTCCGAATCGACGCGCAGGGTTTGCCAGCAAAACGCGGATTCTAGCCTCATTTTTGACGGTCCGCCAAATTGAAGCGGGTCGACGTGCCCGGACGCCCGCGAGCGCGATGCGGCGGGCCCCGCGCTCATCACGTCCCGCGCCGCTGGCTTCATCCCGGGCGTGACTTTTTCACGCGCTGCCGCCGCGCGCGCTTCGCGTCGGCGCGCTGGGGGAAGTGCATCGCCGTGGCCCTCTCTCGCGGCACGCTAGGATGCCTGACCCCAAGCTTAGGGGGAGAGAGCCCCCGCGATCGTGGTCGGCACTTGCCCGGGCGACCGGCACCCATCTACATTCGATCCACCACCATTCGACCGCCAGGGGAATCCCCGGCCCGGCCCGACCCATGGAATTAAACGCCGCCGCGACGCCCGCGCCCGCCAGCTTCGATGCCTGGCTGGCGTCGTCGGGAACGCCCCAGGCACATGTCGCGGCCGGCCTGCTCGGCCTGCTGGAACCGACCGGCGCCTGCCTGACCGTGAAGTCGATGGCCACCGGTCGCTACGTCTTCGCGAGCCCGGCCATGGGCGAACTGTTCGGCCGGATCGAGGCCGGCATCGTCGGCGCGACCGACGCCGACCTGATGCGCGGCGACGAAGTCCAGGCGATGCGCCGCTCCGAGCAGGCCACGCTGGCCCAGCGCGGCGTCGTGAGTTCCGAGCACCGCCTCGAGATCGGCGGCCGCCGCCGCGAGTTCATGGTCATGCGCTTCCCGCTGGGCCAGGAGCACGTGATGGCCTTGTGGAGCGACAAGACCGAGGAACGCCATCGCGAAACGCATCTGCAGCGCGCGCTGCAGCAGCTCGAGCAGCAGCAGAAGTCGCTCGAGCAGATGCGCCGCGAGCTGCAGCAGGGCAGCGGCCGCGACGAGGTGTCAGGGCTCTACATGCGCGCGCAGTTCGACGACCAGTTGCTGCGCGAGATCGATCTCTCGACGCGCGAGCACCGCGAATTCACGCTGGTGCTGATCGCGCTGGATCCGGTCACGGCCGAGGCCGGTCTGGGCGAGGAGGCGCGCCAGCGCCTGCTCGAGGGCCTGGGGCGCATGCTGCGCGCCAACACCCGCGCGATGGACGCGGCCTGCCGCATCGGCGACGACCTGTTCGCGGTGCTGCTGTCGGGCGTGGGCCTGGCAACGGCGCATGCGCGCATGGAACAGCTGCGCCGCCAGTGCCATGCGCAGATCGTCGTGCTGCATGGCCAGGACATCGGGCTGTCCTTGTCGATGGGCGTCGCGAGCTTCCCGCATACCGCGTCACGCCAGGAGGAACTGCTGGGCGCCGCCGAGATGGCGGTCAAGGAAGCCCAGCGCCGCGGCGGCAACCAGGTCGTGCTGGCGTCGATCCCGTTCGGCATGGGCTGAGGGCCCGCCGCGCCCGCCCCGTCGCCCGCCGCTCAGGCGAGCAGGGCCTGGAGGTGCCGCCACTCCGCCGCCGTGACCGGCGTGATCGACAAGCGGTTGCCCGGCTGCAGCGTGCGCATCTGTGACAACACCGGATCGCGCTTCATCTCCGCCAGGCTCAGCAGCCGCGTCTTGCGCACGAAGCGCACGTCCACATGCGACCAGCGGGGCGCTTCAGGCTTGGACTTCGGGTCGAAGTAGGGGCTGGCCGGATCGAATTGCGTGGCGTCCGGATAGGCGGTGCTGCTGACCTCGGCGAAGCCGGCGATGCCCGGCTCCGGACAGGACGAGTGATAGAACAGCACCCCGTCGCCGATGCGCATCTGATCGCGCATGAAGTTGCGCGCCTGGTAGTTGCGCACGCCGGTCCAGGGCAACTCGCCGGCGGCCTGCAGGTGATCGATCGAGGCCTCGTCCGGCTCGGACTTCATCAGCCAGTACTGCGGCGCGTCGCCGGTGGGCTGGGAGGGCTGGGCAGTGCTCAAGGTGAAACCCCGCGAGATCGGCGGCGCCGCGGCGCCGGCCGTCGACCATGAAAAAACCGCGCTCTGAGCGGTCAGGCGCGGTTTCGGGAAGAGGTGTCCACGGCGAGCCGTGAGCCGCATTCCTGAACCCTAGGGGTACAGGTGGGCGAGGTCAACATGGCTTCGGGTTCATCTGACGCGAGACGCTCACACCAGCCAGGTAATGTTCCAAGCCCTTGCTCGCGAGAGCATCGGTTCAAGGAAATATAAAACTCACGCGAACGCAGTGGACGGAGCGGATTCTACGCGGCGAGCCGCGGCGATCACAGCAGTTGCCCGTCTTGCACCAGGGCTTCATCGAGCCGCTTCATCAGCGTTTCAAGATCCGGTGCAGGCAGCTGTCCGGCACTCGTACCGCTGTCGCCAGCGCCTGCCTCGGCGGCATCGCCAGCCGCGGGCGAGGCGCCGACTTCGGTCAGCGAATAGGCCAGGTTCAGCGCCGCCAGCACCGCGATGCGCTCACGCGCCTTGATGCGGCCCGCATCGCGGATCGCGCACATTTCCTTGTCGACCCGGGCGACCGCCTTCTGCAGCGCGGCCTCGCCGCCTTCGGGGCAGCCGAGCAGGTAGCTCTGGCCCATGATCGTGACTTCCATTTGCTTCATGCGCCCGTCTTTCGAGAGTCGGTGGCCTCGGATCCGTCGCTGCCGTCGAGGAGATCGGCCGCCTCCACCGGCAGGCGGTCGAGCAGCGCGTCGATGCGCCCGCGCGCCGCGGCCAGGCGCGAACGCAGGCTGTCGCGCTCCAGCGTGAGCGCCTGCACCTGCTGCTCGAGCAGTGTGTTCGTGCGCTTCAATTCCTCGTGGCGCACCAGCAGGCGCTCCACGCGGTCGACGAGGTCGGTGATGCTGGACATGGCTTCCCTGACGGATGGACGCGCGGATTGTAGGGGGCCGGGTTCGCTCAACGCGCCGCAGCCATCGGCGCACTGTCACATTGCGCGACGACGGCGCAACGCTCGCACAGCGGCCGGCGCGCCTGGCACACGTAGCGCCCATGCAGGATCAGCCAGTGATGGGCATCGACGAGGAATTCCGGCGGCACGCGCGCCAGCAGCTGCTGCTCGACCTCCAGCACGTTCTTGCCGGGCGCGAGGCCGGTGCGGTTGCCGACACGGAAGATGTGCGTGTCCACCGCCATCGTCGCTTCGCCGAAGGCGACGTTCAGCACCACGTTGGCCGTCTTGCGGCCGACGCCCGGCAGCGACTCCAGCGCCTCGCGGCTCTGCGGCACCGCGCCGCCGTACTGCTCGACCAGGATGCGGCAGGTGGCGTGCAGGTTCTTCGCCTTGGTCTTGTAGAGGCCGATCGTCTTGATGTATTCGGCGAGCCGCTCCTCGCCCAGCTCGAGGATCTTTTGCGGCGTGTTGGCCACGACGAACAACCGGCGCGTCGCCTTGTTGACGCCGACGTCGGTCGCCTGGGCCGAGAGCAGCACCGCGGCCAGCAGCTCGAAGACGCTGGCGTATTCGAGTTCGGTTTGCGGCGACGGGTTGGCGGTGCGGAGGATCTCGAAGAACTCGCGGATCTGGGTCTGGTTCATGGCGAGCGGCCGGTGCGGGCAGGGCGTGCGAGCGGACGGAGGACGGGGAAGGGCGATGCGGGGGGCTCAGGCGCCGCGCTTGGCCCGGGCGCGCGCCAGCGCGGCTTCGATGACGGCCCGCTTGCGATCGATCTGGGCCGCGTCGGTGAGCCGGGTTTCCGACTCGAGATGATCCAGCTTGTGGCGCGCCTTGGCCTCGAGGCGGTCGTCGTGCTCGCGGCGTTCGCGCTCGACGCGGATCTCGTGCCAGCGGTAGCGCTCGCGGGCGCGCTCGGCCTGCGCCGGGCTCCAGGCGGACCAGCCGCTGCGCCCCGGCGTCACTTCGGCGAGTGAGATGCAATCCACCGGGCAGACCGGGATGCAGAGTTCGCAACCGGTGCAGTCCGCGTCGATGACGTGATGCATCAGCTTGTTGCTGCCGACGATCGCGTCGACCGGGCAGGCCTTGATGCAGAGCGTGCAGCCGATGCACCAGTCCTCGTCGATGACCGCGAGCCGGCGCGGACCCTCGAGTCCGTGCTCGGGGTTGAGCGGCAGCGCCTCGCGGGCGGTGAGGGCGGCCAGTCGCGCGATGCCCTCGGCGCCGCCGGGCGGGCACTGGTTGATGGCGGCCTCGCCGCGCGCGATCGCATGCGCGTAGGAATGGCAATCGGGATAGCCGCAGCGCGTGCACTGCGTCTGCGGCAAGGCCTGGTTCAGGCCTTCGACGAGCGCGTCGAAGGCAGCGTCCACCACGCCGGCAGACGGGGTGGCGGACGGGTCAGCGGAGGCGGAGTCGGACGGGGCGGGGTTCACTCGGTCGGCTTGCGCGGACGGCGCGTCGCCGGTCGGGGCGCGCGCTTGGCCGCGGCGGGCTGGTGCAACGGGGCCGCATCGTACTTGGCAATGAAGTCGCGGATCACCGGGTAGACCTTCTCGCGCCAGCGACGGCCCGAGAAGATGCCGTAGTGACCGGCGCCGATCGCGTCGTAGTGGAACTGGTTCTTCGCGTCGATGCCGCTGCACAGCTCATGCGCCGCCTTGGTCTGGCCGGCGCCGGAGATGTCGTCCAGCTCGCCCTCCACGGTCAGCAGCGCGGTCTGGGTGATGTCCTGCGGACGCACCAGGTCGCCGCCGACATCCCAGGTGCCGTTGACCAGCGCGAAGTCCTGGAACACCGTCTTGATCGTGTCCAGGTAATACTCGGCCGGCATGTCCAGCACGGCGTTGTACTCGTCGTAGAAGCGGCGATGGGACTCGGCGCTGTCGTCGTCGCCGCGCACCAGGTCGAGGAAGTAGTCGTAGTGCGAGCTCAGGTGGCGGTCCGGATTCATCGCCACGAAGCCGGTGTGCTGCAGGAAGCCGGGGTAGACCTCGCGCCCCGCGCCCGGGAAGTTGGTCGGCACGCGGTAGATGACGTTGTTCTCGAACCAGCTGTAGCTCTTGTTCATCGCCAGGTTGTTGACCGCGGTCGGGCTGCGGCGGGCGTCGATCGGGCCGCCCATCATCGTCATCGAGCGCGGCGTGGTCTCGCCCTTGGAGGCCATCAGCGAGATCGCCGCCAGCACCGGCACCGTCGGCTGGCAGACCGAGATCACGTGGCAGTCCTCGCCGACGTGGCGGATGAAGTCCTGGACGTAGTAGATGTAGTCGTCGAGGTGGAAGGGACCGGCTTCGAGCGGCACCATGCGGGCGTCGGTCCAGTCGGTGATGTAGACCTTGTGGTCCTTGAGCAGCTGCTTGACCGTGTCGCGCAGCAGCGTGCTGTGGTGGCCGGACAGCGGCGCCACGACCAGCACCGTCGGCTGCGCCTTCATCTTGGCCAGCACGGCCGGGTCGTCGGTGTAGCGCTTGAAGCGCAGCAGGCGGCAGAAGGGCTTCTCCAGCGCCACCAGTTCCTGCACCGCGACGTCGATGCCGTCCACCTCGACGCTGGTGATCTCGAATTCCGGCTTCTCGTACTCCTTGGCCAGCCGGTGCATGAGATCCAGGCCGGCGGACATCCGGTGCGACAGCGGCGTGTGCGCGAACGGCGACAGCGGATGGCTGTAGAGCTTGGCGGTGGCGCTGGCGAACTCGGAGAACGGGCTCAGCAACGCGCGCTGGGTTTCATAAAGCTGGTAGAGCATCTGGCGGACCTCTCGAGGGGGAGTGAGGCGAAAGCTGGCACCCGTTGTGCAACGCAGCAATTCTAGGTCCCGGCCATCGGAAGTGTGTGTCGCCGGCGTGCCGTCGGGGGCCGCGGCAGGGACTTCGAACCGGCGGATTTCGCCATAAATGCGCAGGGCCGGCCCGCTTGCGGCGGTACCGGCCCTGGGTTCGAGCGCCGATCGTGCGATCAGCGCATCGAAGTGTGGCGTCGAGGAAGGGTCAGGCCTTCTTGACCGCGGCGATCGCGGCGGCAACCGGCTTGAGGTTCTTGCTGTTGAGCGCCGCCACGCAGATGCGGCCCGAATCGACGCCGTAGACGCCGAACTCCGAGCGCAGGCGCTGCATCTGCTCGGCGGACAGGCCGCTGTAGCTGAACATGCCCTTCTGGCGGGTGACGTAGCTCAGGTCGTCGGTGATGCCGGCGGCCTTCAGTTCCGCGACCAGCGCTTCGCGCATCTGCTTGATGCGCACCCGCATGCCGGCCAGTTCCTCTTCCCACTGGGCGCGCAGCGCGGGCGTGGACAGCACGGTGGCCACGACCTGGGCGCCGTGCGTCGGCGGGTTGGAGTAGTTGGTGCGGATCACGATCTTGAGCTGGCTCAGGACCTTGGTCGCTTCCTCGGCGGAGGCGCAGACCACGCTCAGCGCGCCGACGCGCTCGCCGTAGAGCGAGAAGCTCTTGGAGAAGCTGGTCGAGACGAAGAAGTCCAGGCCGGCGGCCAGGAACTGCTGGATCACGGCGCCGTCCTCGGCGATGCCTTCGCCGAAGCCCTGGTAGGCCATGTCGAGGAAGGCGACCAGCTGGCGCGCTTTGACCGCCTCGACGACCTGTGCCCACTGGGCGGGCGTCAGGTCGTAGCCGGTCGGGTTGTGGCAGCAGGCGTGCAGCACGACGACCGTGCCGGCCGGGGCCGCGTTCAGCGCGCCCAGCATGCCGCTGAAGTCGATGCCGCGGTTGGCGGCGTCGTAGTAGGGATAGGTCTCGACCGGGAAGCCGGCGTTGGTGAACAGCGCGCGGTGGTTTTCCCAGGAAGGATCGGAGATCAGCACCTTGGCGCCGGGGTTCAGGCGCTTGAGGAAGTCGGCGCCGATCTTCAGGCCGCCGGTGCCGCCCAGGGCCTGCACGGTGGCGACACGCTTGGCCTTGAGGACTTCGCTGTCGGCGCCGAAGACCAGGCCCTGCACGGCCGCGTCATAGGCGGCGATGCCGTCGATGGGCAGGTAGCCGCGCGGCTTGGGGGCCGCCTGCATCTGCGCCTCGGCGGCGGCCACGCAGGCCAGCAGCGGGAGCTTGCCGTTGTCGTCGTAATAGACGCCCACGCCCAGATTGACCTTGGCGGGATTCGGATCGGCGTTGAATTGCTCGTTCAGACCCAGGATGGGGTCGCGGGGGGCCATGGCGACGGCGGCGAACAGGGACATGGAGGCTTTCCTGACAGTGCGTTGGCAAGAGCGGGAAGGGCACGACGGGAGAAACCCGTCCGGCTGCGCTACGCTGTCGCGTCCTGACGCCCGAGGCGCCTCCCGCGCGCCCAGCGAAGCCCGCCGATTGTAGGCAGGGAACAAGCGTTGCCCCTGGGAAACCCTGATGAGCCGATCCACCGCCGCCACGCCCGCCAACCCCGTCGCCAAGGGGAAGAAGTCCGAGTCGACCGAGGCGCCGACCGCTTCGGCGAGCGAGCCGCCGAAGGGCGAATTCGTTTCTTTCGAAGGCTCTCCGTTCCAGCTGTTCCAGCCTTATCCGCCCGCGGGCGACCAGCCCGCCGCCATTCAGCAACTGGTGGAAGGCGTCAACGACGGCGAGAGCTTCCAGACGCTGCTGGGGGTGACGGGCTCGGGCAAGACCTTCACGATGGCCAACACCATCGCGCGGCTGGGCCGTCCGGCGATCGTGTTCGCGCCCAACAAGACGCTGGCGGCGCAGCTGTACAGCGAGTTCCGCGAGTTCTTCCCGAAGAACGCGGTCGAGTACTTCGTCAGCTACTACGACTACTACCAGCCCGAGGCCTACGTCCCCCAGCGCGACCTGTTCATCGAGAAGGACAGCGCGATCAACGAGCAGATCGAGCAGCTGCGGCTGTCCTGCACCAAGAGCCTGCTGGAGCGGCGCGACGTGGTGATCGTGGCGTCGGTGTCGGCGATCTACGGCATCGGCAACCCGAGCGACTACCACCAGATGGTGATGACGCTGCGGGTGGGCGACAAGCTCGGCCAGCGCGACATCATCCAGCAGCTGGCGCGCATGCAGTACACGCGCAACGAGATGGAATTCACCCGCGGCCACTTCCGCGTGCGCGGCGACACCATCGACGTCTTCCCGGCGGAGCACTCGGAGCTGGCCCTGCGCATCGAGCTCTTCGACGACGAGGTCGAGGGGCTGACGCTCTTCGATCCGCTGACCGGGCAGATCCGGCAGAAGATCCCGCGCTTCACGGTCTATCCGTCCAGCCATTACGTGACGCCGCGCGACCGCGTGGTGGCCGCGATCGAGACGATCAAGGAGGAACTGCGCGAGCGCGTGGCCTTCTTCATCAAGGAGGGCAAGCTGGTCGAGGCGCAGCGGCTGGAGCAGCGCACGCGCTTCGACCTGGAGATGCTGCAGGAGGTGGGCCACTGCAAGGGCATCGAGAACTACACGCGCCACCTCTCGCAGGCCGCGCCCGGCGATCCGCCGCCGACGCTGGTCGACTACCTGCCGCCGGACGCGCTGATGTTCCTGGACGAGAGCCACGTGCTGATCGGCCAGTTCAGCGCCATGTACAACGGCGACCGGGCGCGCAAGAGCACGCTGGTGGACTACGGCTTCAGATTGCCGTCGGCGATGGACAACCGGCCGCTGAAGTTCGAGGAGTACGAGCGCAAGATGCGCCAGGCCATCTTCGTCAGCGCGACGCCGGGGGACTACGAGAAGCGCCAGGCGGGCGCGGTCGTCGAGCAGCTGGTGCGGCCGACGGGGCTGGTGGATCCGGTGGTCGAGGTCAGACCGGCGACGCACCAGGTGGACGACGTGCTGCAGGAGATCCGCGATCGCATCGAGATCAACGAGCGCGTGCTCATCACCACGCTGACCAAGCGCATGGCCGAGCAGCTGACGGAGTACCTCAGCGACAACGGCGTGAAGGTGCGCTACCTGCACTCGGACGTGGACACGGTCGAGCGGGTCGAGATCCTGCGCGACCTGCGGCTGGGCACCTTCGACGTGCTGGTCGGCATCAACCTGCTGCGCGAAGGGCTGGACATCCCGGAGGTGTCGCTGGTGGCGATCCTGGACGCGGACAAGGAAGGCTTCCTGCGCGCCGAGCGCAGCCTGATCCAGACCATCGGCCGGGCGGCGCGCAACGTGAACGGCAAGGCGATCCTGTACGCGGATCGCATCACCGAGTCGATGAAGAAGGCCATCGGCGAGACCGAGCGCCGCCGCGCCAAGCAGATCGCGTTCAACGAGGCCAACGGCATCACGCCGCGCGGCGTGGTCAAGCGCATCCGTGACCTGATCGACGGCGTCTACAGCGACAAGCCGGGCCGCGACGACGCCAAGGTCATCGCCGAGGCCGCCGAGGTCGAGGCGATGAGCGAGAAAGACCTCAGCAAGCGCATCCAGCAGCTGGAGAAGCAGATGCTGGAGCATGCGCGCAACCTCGAGTTCGAGAAGGCGGCGCGGCTGCGCGATCAACTGGCGCAACTCAAGGAGCAGGCCTTCGGCGCGGCGGTGCACGACAACGTCGTGCCGATTTCGGCCGGCAAGGGCAAGTGACCCCGGGGAGCAGCGCGGTGCGGGAGCGGTGCGCTGGCGTCTGATGGGCGGAAGGGCTTTGATTGACTGCGGGACGGGGAGCGCGGGCTCTCCAGGCAGCAGGGGGCATCCCGTCCGGGAACCCCCAGCAGCCTTCCGGCCCTACCGGCGCTCGCTGACCCCGGGTTGAGCGCTTGTTGTGGGTCGGGCGTGCGCCGTGATGTCGTTCGGTCAGTCTTCGATGACGCGGAAGAAATGCGTGCCGTCGCGGTCCAGTTGCGCGAGGAGACCGTACTCCCAGTCGAGGTAGGCCTGCATCGCGTCGCGCGGATGGTGGGTGCCCTCGTAAGGGCGGCGGTAACGGTCGTCGCGCGGGAAGGCCAGGCGCGGGTTGGCGGATTCGATCGGCAGGCCCGCGTCGTACCAGGCCGTCGTGCCGCCCTCCAGCACCAGCAGCTCGCGACCCTCGGCCGCCAGTTCCGCGGCGAGGTCGGCAGCGACGAAGCGCGGCAGCACGCCCAGGTTACCCGTCAGCACGACGCGGCGCGCCGCGGGAATGACGGTGCGCAGCGCCTCGGCCAGCCGCGCCCGCGGGCTCCACCAGGCGCCGGGGATGTGCCGGACGATGTAGGTGATGCTCGGCGCGACGTCGATGACCACCGTGTCCGGCTGTTCGCGGTCGGCGTCCTCGTCGCGCCAACGGGCCAGCTCGGCCGGCGTCACCGTGGCCACGGTCGGGGAGAGCGGCTGCGGCGGCAGGTCCGGGCCGGTCTCGGTGTGCGCCGCGGGATCCGGCGGCAGCACCGCCACTTCCCAGCCCATCTGCGCCAGCCAGGCCGCCGCCATCGAGGCACGGATGCCGTCGTCGTCGCTCAACACGATGCGAGCGCCGCGCACCGGCACGTGGTGGTCGGTCTCCTGGATCAACTGGCCGCCCGGCGCGTGCCGGAAGCCCGGACGGTGGCCGCGTGCGTATTCGTCGGCGCCGCGGACATCGAAGCGGTAGGTGGAGCGGCGCGGATCGGCCAGCCAGTCGGCGAGCACGCGCGCATCGATGCGCTGCGCGTGCGCGCGGCGGGCCAGTGCCGTGGCGCCCTCGCGCGCCGCGTCCAGGTCGCCCAGCGGCACGTCCTCGTGCGAGCGCCCCTGGCCCTGCGCGAGCGCCAGGCCCGCGAGCGTCCATCCGATCGTGCCGTTGCGCAGCGCGACGACCGGATTCGGCACGCCGGCGTCGATCAGCGACTGCGCGCCGATCAGGCTGCGGGTGCGGCCGGCGCAGTGGACGACGATGAGGGTCGTCGGGTCCGGCGCGAGGTCGCGGGCGCGTCGCACCAGTTCGCCGCCGGGCACGCTGATCGAGCCGGGCAGGCTCATGCTGCGGTATTCGTCGAAGCGCCGGGCATCGAGCAGGACGAGCTGGTCGCCGCGCGTGAGGCGACGCTGGAGTTCGTCGGCCGGGATCGAGGGGGTGTGGCGCCGGGCCTCGACCAGCTCGCCGAAAGCCTTGCTCGGCACGTTGACGTCGCGGAACAGCTCGAGACCTGCTTCGCGCCAGGCGCCCAGGCCACCGGCGAGCAGCGCGACGTCGGTGTAGCCCAGCGCCTGCAGCTTGCGCGCCGACGCCGCCGCCTCGCTGGCCCACGCCTTCCGCTGAGCCGGGCGAAACGCGCCCGGACACCGCCCGCATGAACAAATCGACGCGGCCAACGTCATTACCGGAAGACGGCGGCGCGCCGAGCGCCGCGACCACTTCCGAGGCAGTCCCATGTCCATCGCTGCGCCGGCCCTGTCCGCCGGCTCCGATCCTTCCCTCGCCAGCGCCGGCTCCCGCACCGCCGGCCGCATCCTGAGCCGCGTCGCGGGCCAGGAGCTCGAGACCGTCATGAACGGCCCCCACCTGAGCGTGCTGCCGCGGGACGGCGGGCCGGTCAGCGCCTGGTGCTGGAGCCCGCCGCGCCGCTGCCGCTGCTGCAGCCCCGCGACGACCTGGACCGGACGCCTCCGGCGCTGCTCGACCTCCACCTGCCCGCGGCGCTGGAAGCGGTCTTTGCGCTGCGCCCGGACCTTGCGGCTGTGTCGCTCGGCGGCGCGTTGCCGGCCGGCTCGGCGCTCCTCGCGGGCGGCATCGCGCTGCAGCCGGCCGGCCAGCCGGCCACCGTCTCGCGGGAGCTGTTCTGGCAATGGGACCGCCTGTGGCTGACCGACCGGCGCGATCCGCCGCCCAGCCAGTACGTCTTCAGCAAGGACGGCCGCCGCCATCCGCGCCGGCCGCCCAAGCCGGTCGGCACCGTCTACCGCCGCCACATTCCCTGGCTGGACCAGGCCTTCAGCCTGCGCGCGATGGACGTCGAGCGCGACCTGGCCACCGTGAACCGATGGATGAACGAGCCGGCCGTCGCGCACTTCTGGCAGGAGACCGGCGACCTGGAGCACCACCGCCGCTACCTCGCCGGCGTGGCCGCCGACCCGCACACCATCGGGCTGATCGGCTGCCTGGACGAGCGGCCGTTCTGCTACGTCGAGGCCTACTGGGCCAAGGAAGACCGCATCGCGCCCTTCTACGACGCCGCCGACCACGACCGCGGCTGGCACGTGCTGGTGGGCGAGCCGGCGCTGCGCGGCCGGCCCTTCCTGACCGCCTGGATGCCGGGCGTCTCCCATTACCTCTTCCTCGACGACTGCCGCACCCAGCGCCTGGTGATCGAGCCCCGCATCGACAACCGCCGGATGATCCGCAGCCTCCACCGCTGCGGTTACGCCTCGCTCAAGGAGATCCAGTTCCCGCACAAGCGCGCGGTGCTGGGCCTGCTGATGCGCGAGCGCTTCTTCGATGACGCGCTCTGGATCCCGCGTCCCGACGACGACGTCGACGCGCATGCGCCCGCGTCCTCCGGCCATTCCCTCGCAGTTCCCCAATCCTGAGGCACCCATGCACATCCATGACCTGATCGGCATCGGCTTCGGCCCGTCCAACATCGCCCTGGCCATCGCGCTGGAGGAAGGTCGCGACGCGCGCCCGCAGCACCGGCCGCTGGACGCGCTGTTCGTGGAACGCCAGCCTGGTTTCGTCTGGCACAGGAACATGCTGCTGGACCAGGCGCACATGCAGATCTCCTTCCTGAAGGACCTGGCGACGCTGCGCAACCCGTCCAGCCGCTTCACCTTCCTGAACTACCTGCATGAGAAGGACCGGCTGCAGGACTTCATCAACCTGAAGACCTTCTTCCCCAGCCGCCACGAGTTCAACGACTACCTGGCCTGGGCCGCGGCGCAGTTCGAGGACCGCTGCGCCTATGGCGAGGACGTGGTCGAGGTGCTGCCCGAGCCGCGCGCCGGCGAGGTGAAGCTGCTGCGGGTGCGCTCGCGCGATGCCGCGGGCGCCGTGCGCGAGCGCCTGACGCGGCACCTGGTGGTGGGCGTCGGTGGCGCACCGCGGATCCTCCATCACCAGCGCGGTGGCCGAGACGATCCGCGCGTCTTCCACTCCAGCCACTACCTGGACGCCATCGCCGGCCACGGCCAAGCGCGGCGCATCGCCGTCGTCGGCGCGGGCCAGAGCGCGGCGGAGATCTTCATGGACCTGCACGGCCGGCCGCAGCGGCCGCAGGTGGACCTGGTGATGCGGGCGCGCTCGATCAAGCCCTCGGACGACAGCCCCTTCGTCAACGAGATCTTCAACGCCGACTTCACCGACTTCGTCTTCAGCCGCTCCGGCAGCGAGCGCGAGGAGCTGCTCAACGAGTACTGGCACACCAACTACGCGGCGCCGGACCTGGCGCTGATCCAGCAGCCGCTGGACTTCCTGGGGATCAACTTCTACACCCGCAGCGTGCTCAACGGCCGCCAGCAGTTCGTGACGCCGCCCGGGGAGCTGGGCTTCACCGACATGGGCTGGGAGATCTATCCGCAGGCGCTGACCCAGCACCTGCTGCGCATCACCCGCGAGTACACGCCGCCGCCGCTGGTCATCACCGAGAACGGCATGGCCAATGCCGACAGCATCGTCGACGGCCGTGTGCCCGACGCGGCGCGCATCGCCTACCTGCGCGGCCACCTCGAGGCGCTGGCCCAGGCGGTGGCGCTGGGCGCGGACGTGCGGGGCTACTTCTACTGGAGCCTGCTCGACAACTTCGAATGGAACTCGGGCTACCAGAAGCGCTTTGGCCTGTTCCACGTCGACTACGCGACCCAGCAGCGCCTGGCCAAGGACAGCGCCCACTGGTACCGCGACGCGATCGCCGCCTTCAAGGCCGGGCGTTGAGCGCCAGGGACTGAACCTCGGGCGCGGCGTCACCGTCCGGCCCGAGGCCGGGACGGACTGTGGCAGCATCCGAGGCTTTCGCGCACGGGGCGGGCACGGCTCCTGCCGCGTCGCGGAACGGAGGCATCGGTGAAGGAGCAGAAGGCATGAGTCAGGGCGGAACGGCGCCAATGCGGTTGCTGGCGGACGTGGGCGCGACGCATGTGCGCTTCGCCAGCCAGGACGGAGCGGCGGAGCCGCTGCAACACGTCGCGCGCTACGTGTGCCGCGACTTCGACACGCTCGCGGACGCGATCTTCTATCACTTGCATCGCGAGGGCCTGCCCCGTCCGCGCAGCTGCGCGATCGGCATCGCCACCGCCGTCACCGGCGACCATGTCCGCATGACCAACCACCACTGGAGCTTCTCCACGCGGGCGCTGCAATCGGCGCTGGGCGCGGAGCGGGTCCTGGTGATCAACGACTTCACCGCGCTGGCGCTGGCGCTGCCGGTGCTGGGACCGCAGTCGATGCGCAAGGTCGGCGGCGGCGAGCCGGTGGCCGGCGCGGCCAAGGGACTGGTCGGGCCCGGGACCGGGCTGGGGGTGTCGGGGCTGCTGCGGTCCGACGATGGCAACACGCAGGTCGCGGTCGGCGGGGAGGGCGGGCATGCCACGCTGTCGTCCTATGAGCCCGAGGAGCGGGCCGTGCTCGACCTGCTGCACCGGCGTTTCGGGCATGTGTCGGCGGAGCGGGCGGTGTCGGGGCCCGGCCTGGAAAACCTCTACATGGCGCTGGCCGAGCTGCGCGGCCTCAAGCTCGCTCCCGGCGAAGGCCGCGCCGCGCCGGCGATCACGGCGGCGGCGCTGGCGGGCGAGCCCTTCAGCAGCGAGGTCGTCACCATGTTCTGCGCGCTGCTGGGCGACATCGCGGGGCATGTCGCGCTCACGCTGGGCGCGCGCGGCGGGCTCTACATCGGCGGCGGCATCGTGCCGCGCCTGGGCGAGTGGTTCGACCGCAGCCCGTTCCGGGCACGCTTCGAGTCCTGCGGCAGGCTGACGTCCTACCTGCGGGCGATCCCGACCTACGTCGTGCAGGAGGCGGATCAGGCGCCGCTGCTCGGGGCCAGTCGGGCGCTGGATCGGGATGTGCTGACGCACTGAGATCGCCAGTTGGCGAGCTGTGGGTTGGTGGCGCTGAGACCGCCTACCTGCGCCGAGCAGCGCGTTGGCCGCCAGGGCGCAGGATTCCCGCGGCAAGCGCCGGAACCCCGCGCCCTGCCGTCCCCAATCACCGGCTCACTGCGTTGGGGCGGAGGCGGGCGGAGGGCTGGGCTCTGAAATGAAAAAAGCGGCCGGGATGGCCGCTCTGTGGGGAGGTCCGGATTACCAGATCCGGATGCGGTCCTCGCTGGGCTTGAACATCTTGTCGCCCGGCTTGGTCTTGAAGGCCTCGTGGAAGCCGTCGTGGTTGACGGCGGCGCCGTTGGCCCGGAACTCCGGCGGCGAGTGCGGGTCGATGGTCAGCAGCTGCAGCTTGCGCTCCTCGCGCGCCTTCTCTCGCCAGGCCTGCGACCAGCCCATGAAGAAGCGCTGCTCGCCGGTGTAGCCGTCGATGACCGGCGCCGGCTTGCCGCCCAGTGAGCGCAGGTAGGCCTTGTAGGCGATCTGCAGGCCCGAGAGGTCGGCGATGTTCTCGCCCAGCGTCAGCTTGCCGTTGAGGTGCTTGCCCGGGATCGGCTCGTAGCCCTCGTACTGCGCGACCAGCTTGGCGCCGATGGCGTCGAAGGCCTTGCGGTCGTCGTCGGTCCACCAGTTGCGCAGCTTGCCGTCGCCGTCGAACTGGCTGCCCTGGTCGTCGAAGCCGTGGCTGATCTCATGCCCGATGACTGCGCCGATCGCGCCGTAGTTCACCGCGTCGTCGGCCTTCGTGCTGTAGAAGGGCGGCTGCAGGATGGCGGCGGGGAAGACGATCTCGTTGAGCGTCGGGTTGTAGTAGGCGTTGACCGTCTGCGGCGTCATCAGCCACTCGCGGCGATCGACCGGCTTGCTGGCCTTGGCGGCCTGGCGCTTCCACTCGAAGGTGGCCGCGCGCAGGTTGTTGCCCACCGGGTCGCCAGCCTTGACCTCCAGCGCGCCATAGTCGCGCCAGACATCGGGGTAGCCGATCTTGACCATGTACTTGGACAGCTTGTCCTGGGCCTGCGCCTTGGTGGCGGGCGTCATCCAGCTGAGCTTGTCGATGGACTCCTTGTAGGAGGCCAGCAGGTTGTTGACCAGCTGCAGCATCCGGGCCTTGTCGGCGGCCGGGAAGTAGCGCTTGACGTAGACCTCGCCGACCGCCTCGCCGAGCGCGCCGTTGACGTTGCCCACCGCCTGCTGCCAGCGCGGCAGCGGGCTCTTCGCGCCGGTCAGCGCCGCGCCGTGGAACTGGAAGTGGGCGTCGCGGTAGACCTTGGGCAGCGTGGACGCATTGGCGTCGATGGCGCGGAAGCTGAGGTAGAGCTTGAGGTCCTCCAGCGGCGCCTCGCCCAGGAGCTTGGCCGCGCCGGTGAGGTAGCTCGGCTGCGACGCGGACAGCTTGTCCAGGCCCGGCAGGGAGGCCGCGGTGAAGAAGGCGTTCCAGTCGAAGCCCGGCGCCTTCTGCGCCAGCTCGGCCGGCGTCATCGGGTTGTAGGTCTTCTGCGGATCGCGCAGCGAGACCTTGTCCCACTGCACCTCGGCCAGGCGCTCCTCGAGCGCCAGCACCCGCTGCGCGCTGCCGGCCGGATCGGCGATGCCGGCGGCCTTGGCCAGCGTCTGCAGGTAGTCGAGGTAGGCGGCGCGGGCCTTGGCCAGGCGCTCGTCGTCCTTCTTGAGGTGGTAGTCGCGGTCGGGCAGGCCCAGGCCGCCCTGCCAGGTCTGCAGGCGGTTGATGGTGGGGTCCTGGTAGTCGGCCTCGATGCCCAGCGGCACCGGGGTGTCGAGGACACCGGTCTGCGCGCCCAGCCAGGTCGCGAGCTGCGTGCGCGTCTGGATCGCGGCGATGCTGTCCAGCAGCGGCTTGATCGGGGCCAGGCCGGCCTTGTCGATCGCCGCGGTGTTCATGTAGGCGGCGTAGTAGTCGCCGATCTTCTGCTCGACGCTGCCGCCCTGGGCCTTCTTCTTCGACAGGTCCTCGATGATGGCGCGGGCACGCTTGTCGGAGAGGTCCGCCAGCAGGTGGAAGGCGCCGTAGGAGGCCTTGTCCGCGGGGATCTCGGTGGTCGACAGCCAATGGCCGTTGGCGGCGCGGAACAGGTCGTCCTGGGGACGCACGGTCTTGTCGTAGCCCTTGAGGTCGAGGCCCGATTGCGGCTGCGCCGCCATCGCGAGGCCGCCCAGTTGCATCAGCAGGGCGAGGGTGGTGAGGCGGAGGACGTTCTTCATCGCAAGCAGATCTGGAGTGCGGGCCGGGCCCGTCGGAGCCGGAAGCCTATGCCACAAGGCAGACCCGTGACAAAAGCCATGAGGCCGCTTGTGGCGGCCGTCGCACCGGGGCTTTCCAGCTTGCCGGCAGGCCCTTCAAGTGGCTGGACAACGCCCGTCGGCACCGGCCGCCGCCCGCGTCTTCACGCCCTCTTGAGGCGAGGGGCGCGCGGCCGGCGCGGGAGCGCGCGTGCTCAGGGTCAGCGCCGCGATCACCAGCGCCGCGCCGATCCACTCCTGCGCCGCCGGATGCTGGCCGAGCGCGACGCTCATCAGCAGCGCCGACACCGGGACGCCATTGAGGAACAGCGTGCCGCGCGACGCGCCGAGTTGCCGCACGCCGAAGTTGAAGGCCACGACCGCGGCGACAGTGGGCACCGCGGCGATGTAGAGCAGGTGCGGCGCGACCGGCGTCAGGTCCTGCCAGGTGGGCGCGTTGACCCAGCCACCGGCCGTCATGGCGACGGCGAAGAGCAGTTGCCACGGCAGCGCCGCGATCGCGGTCAGGCCGGTGTATTCGAGCGGGCTCAGCGTGGGGAGCCGGGCCGCGCCGCGGGTGTAGAGCACCCAGCCGATCGTGCCCAGCAGCGTCAGCGCGTCGCCCAGCAGCATGTGGGGCGGACCATCGCCGCGGCCGAGCACGCCCGACACCAGCACCACGCCGCCCAGCGC
>NZ_VOSR01000463.1:0-973 GCF_007997345.1 Mitsuaria sp. TWR114 | reverse complement strand
TGGCGCAGCGCCGCGTCGCCGCGGATGCGGGCGACGAGGCGGCCGAAGCGGCCGGAGCGGTTGTGGCGTTGGACGCGGTCGTGGCGATCGTGTCGGTGGGATGGAGGACGGTCATGGCGGCGGGCTCCTGGCGGTCGGGCGGGCCGTCAGGCGGGGCGCCAGACCGGCGATTCCTGGATGGCGACGCGCCGAGGCAGGATCTGCGCGCCGCTGAAGGCGTCGGCGATGCGCTGCTGCTCCGACAGCGACTCGGCGTCGATCGGACGCACCGCATAACTGCGGCGCTCATTGGCGGCGGCGACGATGGCGGGGTCCAGGCCAAGCGCCGGCGCGTGCCAATCGGCCGCGGCGGCGGGGTTCTTCTTGACCCATTCCCCAGCGCGCTGGAGTTCCTCGTAGACGCGCTGCAACACCTCCGGATGCCGCTGCGCGAAGGGCGTGGCCGCGAGGTAGAAGCGCCGGTAGGCCGCGATGCGGTTGCCGTCGACCAGGATGCGGGCGCCCGATTGGCGTTGCACCGCCGCCAGGAAGGGATCCCACACGACCCAGGCGGCGATGGCGCCGTTCTCGAAGGCGGAGCGGCCGTCGGCGGGCGTGAGGTAGGCGGGCTCGATGTCGCGGATCGACAGGCCGGCCTGGTTCAGCGCCTCGAGCAGGAGGTAATGCGCGCCAGCGCCCTTGGCGAAACCGACCTTCCTGCCCTTGAGCTGGGCGACGCTGGTGATCGGCGAATCCTTGCGCACGACGATGGCCTGGGCGGTCGGCGAGGGCGTCTCGATGGCGTAGTAGGTGAGCTTGGCGCCAGCGGCCAGCGCGAACGGCGGCACGGCGTCGGCGACGTCCGCGCTGAGGTCCAGCGCGCCGATGTTGAGGGCCTCCAGCAGCGGCAGGCCGGAGGTGAATTCATGCCAGGAGACAGCGACCTGCCGCGGGGCGAGCGTCTGCTCGAGCACCCCGCGCGACTTGAGCAGCA
>NZ_VOSR01000462.1:0-6760 GCF_007997345.1 Mitsuaria sp. TWR114 | reverse complement strand
GCGGCCGCGGCGGCGGCGGCGCTGGCGCGCGGCTTCGCGGTGCCAGACGCGGTGATCCTCGCGAAGATGCTGACCTGGTCGGCGCTGCGCGACGGCCATGCGGCCGGCGCGGGCCCGGGACCGCTGCGACCGGACCGCCGCTTCGTCGACGACCCGCGCGCGATGCCGGTGATGGGCTTCGGCGACGACACCGCGCCCGACCGGGCGACGTTGACGCGCTGGCGCGAAGTCCTGTGGCCGGCCTCGCGCCGGCCGCCGACCTTTGCCGGCGGTCTCTACGCGATCACCGACCGCCCGGAGCGTGTCGCCGCGATGGCGCTCAGCGGTCGCTTCGAGCATGTGCAGCTGCGCATCAAGCGCGGTGCCGGTGTCGATGAGGACCGGCTGCGCGCGGCGATCCGCGAGGCGGTGCGGGACATGGCCGGCCGCTCCAGCACGCTGTGGATCAACGACCACTGGCGGCTGGCGCTCGACGAGGGCGCGCGGGCGCTGCACCTGGGTCAGGAGGACTGGGCCGGCCTGGCGGGCGAGGACCGCGAGGCGTTGTGGCAGCGCCGCGCGCGGCACGGCGTGCGGCTGGGTTTGTCGAGCCACAGCCTGTGGGAGTTGTGCCGGGCCCGCGGCCTCGCGCCCGACTACATCGCCTGCGGTCCGCTCTGGCCGACGACGACCAAGGACATGCCCTGGCTCCCGCAGGGGCTGGCGCAACTGCGCTGGTGGTCGCGGATGGCTGGCGTGCCGGTGGTCGGCATCGGTGGCGTCCTGGAGGACCGGCAGTGGCGCGCCGGCCTTGCCGCCGGCGCGTCGGCGATGTGCCTGGTGCGGGCAGCGGAGGCGATGGTCCCCCAGGGGGATCGGGCCGAGCCCTCGGTCCGAGCCTGACGCCTGGCTTTCAACCCCCACCATCGCCCCCCAAACGGCCCGCCGATTCCTCCGATGGGCGGCGCCCTTCTTGGCGATTTCCGATCGAGGCCGACTCGTGGACGATGGTTGCTCGTTCGATGCATGCCGCCGCAAGGCCCGTCAGTCGACCGCTTACGGCGGTCTTTCCGACCAGGCAACGATCGTACAACTTTGTTTTACTTGAGACCGCCAGCCTGCCTAGAATGCGGACCTGTCTGCCGCGGGAAGGAACGGTCATGGAAGTGGTGTTGAAGAAAATGGGGAACAGTACCGCGTTGATTCTCCCGCCCCCCGTGCTGCGGGACCTGGGCCTGGCCGCCGGCCACGCGTTGACGCTGGAGACGACGGCGGACCGCCGGCTCGTCCTGACGCCCAAGCGCAAGTACACGCTCGACGAAATGATCGCCGCCTGCGACCTCTCGGCCCCGCCCCCGGCCGACATGGCCGCCTGGGATGCGCTCAAGCCCGAGGGAGGTGAGGCGTGGTGAGGAAGGCCTTCGATCGCGGCGACATCGTCGCCGTGCCCTTCGATCCCACGCTCGGCCGAGAGCAGCGGGGGGCGCGCCCGGCGCTGGTGCTGACGCCGCAGGCCTTCAACCGGCTCGGCGACGTGCTGGTGGCACCCATCACGCAGGGTGGCGACTTCGCCCGCCATGCCGGCTTCGCGGTGATGCTGACGGGCACGGGCTGCAAGACCCAGGGCGCGGTGCTGATCAACAAGATCCGGATGATGGACCTGGAAGCGCGACAGGCCCGTCGCATCGAGCGAGCGCCGCCGGAGGTGATCGAGGAGGCCGTCGCGCGGCTGTCGGCGATATTGGCTTAGCGTCGCCAGTCGCCAGTCGCCAGCCGCCAGCCGCCAGCCGAGAATCGCGGGTTGCGGGTTGCGGGTTGCCGGTCGCCGTGTCGATGGGTCGACGGGTCGCCCGCAGTCGCTACCGCGCCGTCGCGGGGCTCACCGTCGCGGCGACTTCGCCGGCCGCTTCGCGCCCGAGGCGTCGGCGGGCGCCGTCGTGCCCTTGACCGCCGCCTGCGCCAGCTTGAAGAACACATCGGTGTTGTCGATGACGCCGGTGAAGGCCAGCGCGCCGGGGCCGAAGGCCGACAGCGGGATGTCCGTCGCCGTGTGCACCGCCTGCTCGCCGGGCACCTGGCCGGTGACCAGGAATTCGCCCTGCGCGTCGTCGCGCTCGGCCGCATTGGCCGGGTACCACTTCAGCGGCTCCGACTTGGCCAGCGGCTGCTGCGCATCGCGCAGCGGCGTCTGGTTGGTGCGCCAGTCCTCGTAGCGGTCCGCGTTCGCGCCATATCCCACCAGCAGGCGATAGTCGATGTCGGTCGCTTCCGGATAGCCGTCGGCGGCGATGCGATAACGCGGGAAACCCGCCTTCTCGTAGACGCCGACGACCTTGTCGCGCAGGTTGGCCGCGCCCTTCTTCGTCGCCGCGTCCAGCAGCGCCTGGTCGGTCAGCATCGAGCCCCCGATCAGCGCCGCGCCCGAGCACTCGTGGTCGGCGGTGACGATCACCAGCGTGTCGCCCTGCTCCCGCGCGAAGTCCTGCGCCACCTGCACCGCACGGTCGAACTCGATGGTGTCGAGCATCCAGCGCTCGCTGTCCATGTTGTGCGCCTGCTTGTCGATCGAAGCGCCCTCGATCATCAGCACGAAGCCCTGGGGCTGCTTGCGCAGCGTCGCGAGCGCGGCCTGGGCCATCTCGTCCAGCATCGGCTGGTCGGGGAAGCCGTAGTCGTCCACGACGCTGCCGCCGGCCAGGCCCTTCTTCGCACCACGGCGGCCATCGATCTTGTCCAGCGCCACATTCATGTTGGAGAAGGCAAACAGGCCCAGCAGCTTGTCGGCGCCCGCGCCGGCGACAGCGGCGTCCAGCGCCGTCCGCGTCGGCGCATAGCGGTAGCCCGCGTCCTGGAACTCACGGATCAGGTCGCGGCCCTTGTCCTTCGCGCCCGGCGCCGCGCCCCAGCGCTTCACGATCTCCGCGGTGTGCGGATCGCTCGCGGAGAAGGCGTAGTCGCTCGCGTCGGCGCGCTCGGAGCCGGCCGTGCCGGCGGGCAGGAACCACTTGCGACCGCCGCCCAGCAGCACCGTCAGGCCGGTGCGCGCGCGGTCGTCGAAGAACTGGTCGACGATGCCGGTGCCGGCGCCGCGATTGCTGGTGTGCACCGCGTTGCCGGCCGGTGTCGCGTCGAAGACGTCGGCGGTGGTGACGACGCCCAGCGCCTTGCCCTGCGTGCGGTGCAGGTATTCGGACAGGTATTCGATGCGCGGGTTGTCGAAGGCATCGACCGTGTCGTCCGGGAATACGCCCTCTTCATTGTTGTTGTTCTTGTTGCCGGAGACGTAGGCCGTCATGCCGGGCGCCGAGTCGGTCACCACCGAGTTCAGCGAGGCCGTCTTGACCATCCCGGTCGCCGGGAAGGTGTCCATCGCCAGCGGCTGGATCACCTTGCCCTGGGCGTAGCCGCCCTTGACGATGCGCGCGGCCGTGCGCTGCGCCGCGCCCATGCCGTCGCCCACCAGGATGATGAGGTTCTTGACCTTGGGCCCCATGGCCGCGGTGAAGGGCACCACGTCGAGGTTGCCGGTGGCGCTGACCGTCTGGCCGTCGGCCTGGGTTGCCTCGACGCTGAAGGTGTGGCGGCCGGCCTTCTGCAGGCTGACCGCGCGCACCGTCGCGATCGCGGTCTCCGCCGCCACGCCCTTGACGCAGCCGGCCGCGCAGTCGCGCAGCGCGACGGTCGCATCGACCGGCTTGCCGTCGATCAGGAAGCGCGCGGCGGTGATGCGCTGCCCCGCATCGGGCTTGATCGTGGCCTGCAGGTCGAAACGTTGGCCGGGCAGGAAACGCGCGATGACCGGCTCGGGACGGCCGCTGGAGAACAACTCGCTGGGCGGCGTGAGGCGCGTCACGGTGGGAGCCGCGTGGGCGGCGCTCAGCGCCAGGAGCGCGCAAGCGCCGGCGAGCAAGGAAGGCAGGTGTTTCATCATCGGGGCTCGAATCGAAGGAATCGGTAGAGGGGCGGAGGGGCTGCGGGGACGCCGGGCGTGCGCGGGCGCGCTCAGTGGCGATGGCCCGCGCCATCGGGCCGCGTGGCCGAGGCGGCCTCGGCCTCCAACGCTCCGGGCGGCAGGCGCAGGCGGATCCAGGACACGCGGCCGTCTCGTCCTCGACGCGACCCACCGACAGCGTGCCGGTCAGCGACACCAGCCCGTCGCGATGGGCGACGAGGCGACCCTGCTGCGACGGATCAAGCAGCACGGTCACCGTCGCGGCGGGCAGGTCATCGGCCTCGCCGTCGGCGTGCTCGCTCATGCGCACCGGCCGCGGCGTCAGCCAGAAGCGGCCCGGCCGGGCCTGTTCCTGCGCGACCATGTAGCCGACCAGGCGCACCGGACGGCCGTCGGCGGCGCGCAGCGCGTCCGACAGTTCCAGGCCCGCGGGGCCGATCGGCGACTTGAAGAACTGGGAGAACTTGAGATCGGCCACCTCGGTCGCCGTGGCCACCGGCGCGGGGGTGTCCCGGGCGGCGGGTTCGGCTCGGGCCGTCGGCATCGTGGCCATGACGAGCAGGGCCGCACAAAGAGGCGGGAGGACGCGGGCGGCACGCCGGGCAAGCCGCGTACCTGTGGTGAGTTCGACGCACATGGGCCGCGATTCTTTCGGCGGCGGGTGACGGTTCCGTGACGCACCGTTTTTCTTGCTTGACACCGCGCGAGGCGCCACGCGAAGCTGGCCCGCGAAAAAAAAGGGAGCTCATGAACACGCCCGACACCCGGCCGGCGCTGCAGGCCCTGAACGCGCTCTACGCGCGCCGCGCGCCGATCTACGACTACGAGCTGATGCCGGTGGCCCCGCTGCGGCGCGAGGCGATCGCGGCGCTGGATCTGGCGCCGGGGCAGACGGTGCTCGACATCGGCGCCGGCACGGGCCTGAGCCTGCCCGGGCTCAGCCAGGCGGTCGGACCGACGGGGCGGATCGTCGCCGTGGAACCCTGCGAGACGATGATGCGGCAGGCCCGCCAGCGCGCGCTCACCGATCACCTCGAAACCCCGGTCGACTACCTCCCGACCACGGCCGAGGAGGCACCGTATGCGTCCGCGCTTGGCGCCCGCCGCGCCGACGCGGCCCTGTTCTTCTTCACGCACGACGTGCTGCAGAGCATCGAAGCCGTCGACCGCGCGCTGGCCGTGCTGAAGCCGGGTGCGCGCATCGTTGCGGCCGGGCTGGCCTGGGCGCCGCCGTGGATGCCGATGAGCAACTGCTTCGTGCTCGGCGCGGCGATGCACTCGATCCTGCGCATGGACGGGCTGGACTGCCCCTGGCGACATCTGGAGGCCCGGATGGCCGACGCGGAGGTCGAGCGCCGCTGGCTCGCCTCCGCGTACCTGCTCAAGGGCCGCCGCTGAGCGGCCGAAGCGTCAGTCCTCGATCGGCACGAAGATCCACAGCAGGAAGTACAGCAGCATCCCGCCGCCGGCACACATCGTCAGCGCGACGAAGACGATGCGCCAGAACCATGCGGCCAGCCCGCTGAGCCGGGCGAGGCCGCCGCAGACGCCGCCGATCCAGCGGTCGTCGCGGCTGCGCCGGAAGGCATTGATCGCGTTGACGGCCGGTGCGCCGCCCTGCGGTGTGGCATAGGCGTAGGCGCTCGACGCGGACGGGCGGGCGCCGGCATTCAGCACCCGGTCCTTGGCCCTGGCGAACTCCTCGTCGCTGAGCACGCCGCGCTGGTGGAGATCGGCCAGGCGATTGAGTTCTTCGCTGTCGGACATGGGGGCTCCTTTTCCTGAAAGTCGCGCATCGAGGGATGCGATGGAATGCAGGCTACGCAGCCGCCTGCGCCGCCGCGACCCGCGTGCGACCGGATGCAGGTGGGCGCGATGCGGAGCGGATGTCGCGCGACAGGGCGTTTCCACCCAGTGCCGGCACGGCATCGCGGACTAGCATTCCCGCCCATGACGCTCGAAACCATTGAATTGCAGACGCGCGAGGCGCCCCGTTTCAGCCTGCTGGTGTTGCACGGACTGGGCGCGGACGGCAACGACTTCGTGCCCGTCGTCCAGGCGCTGGACCTGTCGCCGGTGCTGGCGCAGGGCGGCTTGCGGGTCGTGCTGCCGAGCGCGCCGGAGATCCCGGTGACGATCAACGGCGGCATGCGCATGCGCGCCTGGTACGACATCCGCCATGGCGACCTCAGCCAGCGCGAGGATGCCGACGGCCTGCGCGAATCGCAGGCGCTGATCGAGGAGCTGATCGCCCGCGAGGAGCGCGAGTTCGGCATCCCGCCGGAGCGGGTGGTGCTGATGGGCTTCTCGCAGGGCTGCGCGATGACGCTGATGACGGGCCTGCGCTACCCCCGGCGGCTGGCCGGCCTGGTCGGCCTGTCGGGCTACCTGCCGCTGCTGGACACGACCGAGGCGCAGCGCAGTCCCGCCAACGCGGCCACGCCGATTTTCCTGGCCCACGGCACCGGCGACGGCGTGGTGCTGCCGGCGCGGGCGCAGGCCTCGCTGGCCGAGCTGCGCCGCCTCGGCCATGCGGTCGATTGGCACGAGTACCCGATGGCGCACGAGGTCAGCATGGACGAGATCCAGGCCCTGCAGACCTGGCTCGTGAAGACCTTGACCGCCGCCGCCTGATCGAGCGCCCACCCCGCGCTCACGCGGATGCCGCCCCCTCGCCCCTCCGCCCTCCTGACCCCATGTCCTCGTCCTCGACCATGCCCACCCGGCTTCTTCCGCCTTCGCTGGCCGCGCTCTCGCTGGCGCTGCTGCCCTTCGTCCCGCTGAACGCGGCCACGCCGCCGCAGGCGACCACGCCGGTCGCCGCCGCGG
>NZ_VOSR01000461.1:0-3574 GCF_007997345.1 Mitsuaria sp. TWR114 | reverse complement strand
CGCGCGGCGCCGGCAGGGGCAGGTGCAGCGAGGTGCCGCCCACATGGAAGCGCTGGCCCTCGACGCGGCCCTTGAGCAGGTTCATCGCCGGCGAGCCGATGAAGCTCGCCACGAAGGTCGTCGCCGGGCGGCCGTAGACCTCCTCCGGCGTGCCGAACTGCTCCATGCGGCCCCCGTTCATGACGACGATGCGCTGCGCCAGCGTCATCGCCTCGACCTGGTCATGGGTGACGAAGAGCGAGGTCACGCCCAGCTCGCGGTGCAGCTTCTGGATCTCCAGCCGGGTCTGCACGCGCAGCTTGGCATCGAGGTTGGACAGCGGCTCGTCGAAGAGGAAGACCTGCGGGTCGCGCACGATCGCGCGGCCCATCGCCACGCGCTGGCGCTGGCCGCCGGACAGCTCGCGCGGCCGGCGCTGCAGCAGGTGCGACAGCTCCAGGATGCCGGCCGCCTTGTCCACGCGGGCGCGGATCTGCTCGGGCGGCAGCTTGCGGATCTTCAGGCCGTAGGCCATGTTCTCGAACACGCTCATGTGCGGATAGAGCGCGTAGTTCTGGAACACCATCGCGATGTCGCGATCGGCCGGCTCGATCTCGTTGACGACGCGGTCGCCGATGGCGATCTCGCCGCCGCTGATCTCCTCCAGCCCGGCGACCATGCGCAGCAGCGTGGACTTGCCGCAGCCCGACGGCGACGATGACGACGAACTCGCCATCCGCGATCTCGGCGTCGACGCCGTGGATCACCGGGTTGGCCTTGGCGCCGGAGCCGTATTGCTTGACGACCTTGCGCAGGGAAATGCTTGCCATCGGAGTCTCTTCTCGTGTTCTTTACTTCTCGGCGTCGACCAGGCCCTTGACGAACCAGCGCTGCATCAGCACCACCACCAGCGCGGGCGGGATCATCGCCAGCATGGCGGTGGCCATGATCACGTTCCAGTCGTTGGCGGCGTCGCCGCCGCTGATCATCCGCTTGATGCCGATGACCACGGGGTACATCTGCTCGTCCGTCGTCACCAGCAGCGGCCACAGGTACTGGTTCCAGCCGTAGATGAACTGGATGACGAAGAGCGCCGCGATGCTGGTGCGCGAGAGCGGCAGCAGCACGTCGCGGAAGAACTTCATCGGCCCGGCGCCGTCGATGCGGGAGGCCTCGACCAGTTCGTCGGGCACGGTCAGGAAGAACTGCCGGAACAGGAAGGTCGCCGTCGCCGAGGCGATCAGCGGCACCGTCAGGCCGGCGTAGGTGTTGAGCATCTTCAGGTCGGAGACGACCTGGTAGGTCGGCCCGATGCGCACCTCCACCGGCAGCATCAGCGTGACGAAGATGGCCCAGAAGAAGAAATTGCGCGCCGGGAAGCGGAAGTAGACGATCGCGAACGCGGACAGCAGCGAGATCGCGATCTTGCCCACCGCGATGACCATCGCGGAGACGAAGCTGATCCACATCATCTGCCCGACCGGCGCCTTGGAGCCGGCGCCGCTGCTGCCGAACAGCGCGGCGGTGTAGTTGTCCACCAGGTGCGCGCCCGGGGTGAGCGACATTGGGGACTGGACGATCTCCGCGGCGGTCTGCGTCGAGGCGACGAAGGCGATGTACAGCGGGAAGGCGACGATCAGGACGCCGAGCACCAGGATCAGGTGGGACAGCAGCGTGAGGGCGGGGCGGCGCTCGACCATGTCAGTACTGCACCTTCTTTTCGACGAAACGGAACTGGATGACGGTCAGCGCGATGACGATGGCCATCAGCACCACGCTCTGCGCGGCCGAGCCGCCCAGGTCCAGCGCCTTGAAGCCGTCGTAGTAGACCTTGTAGACCAGGATGGCGGTGTCCTTGCCGGGGCCGCCCTGGGTGGCGGCGTCGATGATGCCGAAGGTGTCGAAGAACGCGTAGACGACGTTGATCACCAGCAGGAAGAACGAGGTCGGCGACAGCAGCGGGAAGGTGATGGTCCAGAAGCGGCGCCACGGGCCCGCGCCGTCGATCGCGGCGGCCTCGATCAGCGACTTGGGAATCGACTGCAGCCCCGCCAGGAAGAACAGGAAGTTGTAGGAGACCTGCTTCCAGACCGCCGCCATCACCACCAGCGCCATCGCGTGGTCGGCGTCGAGCAGGTGATTCCACTGGATGCCCATCCGCTGCAGGCCGTAGGCCACGACGCCGATGGACGGCGCGAACATGAACAGCCACAGCACGCCGGCGATCGCCGGCGCGACCGCGTAGGGCCAGATCAGCAGCGTCTTGTAGACCGGCGCGGCGCGCACCACGCGGTTGGCCATCGTGGCCAGCAGCAGCGACACGGCCAGCCCCAGCACCGCCACCAGCAGCGAGAACATCGCCGTCGTCTTGAACGAGGCGAGGTAGCTGGCGTCGTTGAACAGCTGGCGGAAGTTGTCCAGGCCGACCCATTCGGTGGACAGGCCGAAGGCGTCCTGCTGCTGCAGGCTCTGCACCAGCGCCTGGCTGGCGGGCCAGAAGAAGAACACGCCGATCACCGCGGCCTGCGGCGCGAGCAGCAGCCAGGGCAGCCAGCGTGATCGGAAGACCACGCGCTTCTGCTGGGACATCAGGTCTCTTTCAGGTCGTCAGGGGATTCAGAGCTTGGCCGACTTCTGGAAGCGCTCCAGCAGTTCGTTGCCGCGCTTGACGGCGGCGTCCAGGCCGTCCTTGGGCTGCTTCCTGCCGGCCCAGACCTGCTCCATCTCCTCGTCGATGATGGTGCGGATCTGCGCGAAGTTGCCCAGCCGCACGCCGCGCGACTTGTCGGTCGTCTTGCGGATCATCTGCTGCACGGCCACGTCGGTGCCCGGGTTCTGCTTGTAGAAGCCGCTCTGCTCGGTCAGCTCGTAGGCCGCCTTGGTCACCGGCAGGTAGCCGGTGCGCTTGTGGCTCTCGGACGCGACCTCGGCCTTGGAGAGGTACTGGAAGAACGCGGCCACGCCCTTGTACTCGGCCGGCTTCTTGCCTGCCATCACCCACAGGCTGGCGCCGCCGATCACCGTGTTCTGCGGCGCTCCCGGCACGTCGGGGTAGTAGGGCAGCGGCGCGATGCCGGAGGCGAACTTGGCGTTCTTCTTGATGTTGGCGTAGAGGCCCGAGGAGCCGGTCATCATCGCGCACTCGCCCGAATAGAAGGTCGCGTCGGCCGTGTTGCCGCGGCCCTTGTAGACGAACAGGCCCTGCTTGGCCATGTTGGCCAGGTTCTCAATGTGACGCACGTGCAGCGGCGAGTTGAACGCCAGCCGCGCGTCCAGGCCGCCGAAGCCGTTGTTCTTCGTCGCGTACTCGACGTTGTGCCAGGCGGAGAAGCTCTCCAGCTGCGTCCAGCTCACCCAGCTGGTGGTGAACGGGCACTTGTGGCCGGCGGCCTTGAGCTTGGCCGCGGCGATGGCGACCTCGGGCCAGGAGCTCGGCGGCTTGTTGGGGTCCAGGCCGGCGGCCTTGAACGCGTCCTTGTTGTAGTGGAAGACGGTGGTCGAGCTGTTGAAGGGGAAGCTCAGCATCTGGCCGTTCGGCGCGGTGTAGTAACCGGCGACGGCGGGGACGTAGGCGGCGTTGTCGAACTTGGCGCCG
>NZ_VOSR01000460.1:0-6103 GCF_007997345.1 Mitsuaria sp. TWR114 | reverse complement strand
TCGTCGACCAGGCGCTTGAGCAGCGACATCCCGGCGCGCGTGCCCTCGGTGTCGATGCCGTTGTCGCTCGCGTCCCAGCTGCCGTCCTCGCGACGGCGGAAGGCATAACCGCCGCCGGCCGACATCAGCGCGTAGGTGTAATAGAACTCGTTGTAGGGCCACATGATCGCGCGCCGGCCCTGCGGGCGCAGGCGGCGGTCGATCTCGAAGACCTCGTCCCAGCTGCGCGGCGCGCGCGGCACGAGATCCAGGTTGACGATCAGCGCGACCGATTCGATCGCGATCGGATAGCCCCAAGTGCGGCCGCCCATGCGCCACGGCGACCACGCCATCGGCGCGACCGCTTCGCGCAACTGGCGCGACGGCGCCACCGGCCGGATCAGCCCGGACGCGGCCCAGCCGCCGGCGCGGTCATGCGGCCAGATCCACACGTCGGGGCCCTTGCCGGCGGCGGCGGCCTGCTCGAACTTGGAGACGCCGTTCTCCGGATGCTCGACGCGCAGCGCCACGCCGGTGTCGCTCGTGAAGCGCTCGCCGATCCGGGCCACGCCCTCATAGCCCTTGTCGCCGTTGATCCAGACCCGCAGCGGCTCGCGGTCCGGCAACAGCGCCGCACGCGCCGCGCCGCTCCACGTCGCCAGGCCGCTCGCACCGAGGCCGGCACCGGCCAGCAGCGCCTGGCGCCGCCGCGGATTCATCGGGCCGCGCATGCGTCCGCCTCCTCGTGCAGCCGCGGCAGCGCTTCGCCGCGCGGATCGAAGACGTGCACCTCGTCGCGCAAGGCCGCCACCGGGAAGGCCTCGCCGATCGCGGGCGCGCCGTGGCCCTCGGGCAGCCGGGACACCAGCGCGCCGCCGGGCCCCGCCAGGTAGGCCAGGCTCTGGTCGCCCAGGTGTTCCAGCCACTGGACCTGCGTGCGGATCGGCTCGCTCAGGCGCGCGCCCGGCGAGGCGCCACCAGCACGCGCGTCCGGGACCGGGCGCAGGTGCTCGGCCCGCACGCCCAGCGTGACGGTATCGCCGTCGTTCACGCCGTCGGCGCGCACCGGCAGAGACAGGCGCGTGCCATCGGCGAGCGCGGCCACCACGCCGTCGTCGCGGCGCTCGACCAGGGTCGCCGGCAGGAAGTTCATCCGCGGCGAGCCCAGGAAGCCCGCGACGAACAGGTTGCGCGGCCGCCGGTACAGCGTCAGCGGCGCGCCGCATTGCGCGACGCTGGGCTGCGGCAACAAGGCCCCGGGCGGCGGCGGCTGCAGCAGCACCATGCGGTCCGCGAGCGTCATCGCCTCGACCTGGTCGTGGGTCACGTAGATCGAGCTGGCCCGGCCCTGGCTGCGATGCAGCCGCGCGATCTCCAGCCGCGTCTGCTGGCGCAGCGCGGCATCCAGGTTGGACAGCGGCTCGTCGAACAGGAACACGCCGGGCTGGCGCACCAGCGCGCGACCGATGGCGACGCGCTGGCGCTGGCCGCCGGACAGTTCGCGCGGTTTGCGCCGCAGCAGGTGATCGATCTGCAGCAGCTTCGCGACCTCCTCGATGCGGCGCTGCGCGTCGGCCTTGGGCACGCGCGCCAGGCGCAGGCCGAAGCCGAGGTTCTCCCCGACGTCCAGGTGCGGATAGAGCGCGTAGCTCTGGAACACCATGGCGACATCGCGCTCGCCGGGCGCCTTCTCGTTGACGCGACGGCCGCCGATGCGCAGCTCGCCGCTGCTGATCGTCTCCAACCCCGCGATCATGCGCAGCAGCGTGGACTTGCCGCAGCCCGACGGGCCGACGAACACGCAGAACTCGCCTTCGGCGATGTCCAGCGTCACGTCGTGCACCGTGGGCACGCCGCCCTCGATGTAGGTCTTGCCGACCTGCTCCAGTTGCACCGAGGCCATGGTTCAGCGCTCCCCGACGCCCAGGTCGATGACGAGCCGGCGTTCGACGCCGAGCGTGGCCCGGCGCAGCGCCGCACCGGCGCCGAGCGCGCGGGCCTCCGGCTCGAGGAACACCGGCAGGTCCGCCGCGATGGGCAGCACCGCCAGCGTGATCGACGGCCACGCGCCGTCGGCGCGGCGCCAGCGGTCGATCGCGATCGTCCACGGACTGCCATCGCAGAAGCGGTCGTCGACGACGACGCCCTCCACCTCGAGCCGCGCGACATCGCCGACCAGCGCCAGCGTCAGCCAGACCCGGCCGCGCGGCAGCCCGTCCGACGGCACGATCGCCCAGTGGGCCTCGGCCGCACGCGCGGTTTCGTCGGGCACCAGCGGCACCGGTCCGTCGCGCCAAGGCACATGCGGCCCCCAGCGCAAGGCAGGCGGCTCGCCCGCCGCCTGCATCAGCGCGACCGCGAGACGCGCCTCGCCGCCGTCCCGACCACCGTTGCCAGTGCCAGTGCCGGAAGCCGCCTCGGTCATTCCCTCTCCCGCGATCGCGGGAGAGGGCGAGGGTGAGGGCCAGCGCCCTCCCGCCCCGCTCATCCCTGCCGCGAACGACCACACCGCCCATTCGACCGCCAGTTCCTCGCGACCGCCGCCGAGCCCCTCCGCCGGGAACACGCGCACCCAGGCCGCTTCCTCGACGCCGGCGTCCATGCCGATGAATTCCCCGTCCGCGCCCACGCCCACCGTCGCCGGATGGCTGGACCACATCAGCCGCTCGCGCCCGCCGATCCGGACCTTCGCCGTCGCCGCCGCGGCGGCCTCGGACAGCACCAGCACGCGATGCATCCGTCCCGCGGCATCGCGCAGCGACACCAGCCGAGGCCCCTCGCGCGAATCCAGCCGCACGACCCAGACCTCGCCGCGGCGCTCGACATGCCCGCCGCGCACCTCGATCGTGACCAGCCCCTGGGCATCAAACACCAGCTCCGCCGCGATGCCCTCGAGACTGAAGCCGGTCCACACCACGTCGCCATCGGCACCGGTCCAGCGCGCCATCGGCTGCACCGTCGCCTGACGCAGGCGCGCCGCGCCCAAGCGATGTCCGACCGGCCAGATGAAGGCCGCGCCGGTACGCAGCGCCACGCCGCCCTCGCTGGGCAGGCGCAGCGCCCCGCCGTCGGCCGTGCGCAGTTCGATGGCCAGGTCCCGCCGCGCCGGCAGCGGGTGATGGCGCACATGGTGGTTGACGAAGACGAAGCCTTCGACCTCCGCCACCGACGCGCCGGCCGCCCGCAGCGCGATGCGCGGCAACGCGCGATCGGCCGGATCGAAGGGCCCGTCCACCGGCAGCACCGCCTCGCACGGCGCCAGCGTCGCGCCGAAGTCGCGCATCAGCTGATGCAGCGCGCGCAGCCGTCCCCACGACGGCCGGACCTGGCCGTACTGACCCAGCGGCGCCTGGAAGTCGTAGCCCCACTGCGGCACGTCGTTGGGATAACCGGTCGCCTGGGTCTCGTTGAGCGGCCCCGTCTCGCAGACCGGGTTGGTGCCGCCGTGATACATGTAATAGCCGTACAGGTTGGCGCCCGAGCCCAGCTGGACCAGCGTCGTCGCATGCACGTCGTCGGCGTCCACGACCGGTCGACGGTGGTAGCTCTGCGCCATGCCGCCGCCGGCCTCGGCCAGGCAGAACGGGTAATGCGCCGTATCGATCAACCCCGCGGCCGGCGTGCCGTCGACATTGCCCATCTCGCCGATCACGCGACGGGTGTTGAACAGGAACACGCCCGACGGCGGCAGCGCTTCGCGCGAGCCCTGCCAGAACCCATCGGCGTAGGCGCCCGACACCGGCAGCACCTCGCGCGGCGGGATGTCCAGCGTCGGCCAGCCGGTGACGGTGTAGATCGGCACGGTGAGGCCGACGTCGATCGCCAGCTGCTTCAGCGCGGCGATGTGCTCGGCCCCGCGGCCCGGACCGGTGCCGCCGTATTCGTTCTCCAGCTGCAGCCCGATCACCGGCCCGCCGTCGCACCACAACCGGCCGCGCGCCTGCGCCGCGATCTCGCCGTAGAGCCGGCGCACGTGGGCGAGGTAGGCGGGATCGTTGCCGCGCGGCTCGCAGGTCGCGGCGAGCCAGTCGGGAAAGCCACCCAGCCTCACCTCGGCATGCACCCACGGACCGGGACGCAGGTAGACGAACAGGCCGGCCTCGGCCGCGAGGTCGATGAAGCGCGCCAAGTCGCGCTGGCCGTCCCAGCGCCAGCGCCCTTGCACCGCCTCATGGTGGTTCCAGATCACGTAGCTGGCGACGACGTCCACCCCGCCCGCCTTGATCTTGGCGAGCTCGCCCGCCCATTCGTTCTCGGGATAGCGGCTGTAGTGGAACTCGCCCATCACCGGCATCCAGGGCCGGCCGTCCAGCATCAGGTAGCGGCTGTTGACCTCGAGGCTGCGGGTGGGATGCGGGTACAGGCCCAGGTTCAGGAAGCCGGTCTCGGGCCTCGGCACCGTCGGGGGCACCTGTAGCGCCACCGGCGCCGGCGGGGTTGTCTCGCTCACGTCGTTGTGCTGCCCGAAGAGGCAGTTAATCGTTTAATCCGAGTCAGTAGACCAAGGGCGACCCCAGGGGGCAATACGGGTAAGTCCGCAGAAGCGGCCGCATTCTACGCGGAGCGCCCTTGGCTTCGACGCTGTCGGAGCGCCATCGCGCGCGCGGCCGCGCTCGCTTCGGCGCCGATGCTGGGCATTCCGATTGACATCGCCCCCGCAGGTTGCTCCAATCAGATTAATCGATTAACCGACGCTGGACGCATCTTCCCGATCATCCGGCCGACACCCGCCCGCTTCATGCCCCCGATCTCCTTCCCGTCCGATCCGCCGGCGCCGCTGCGCCTGGGCGTGTGCTACTACCCCGAGCAGTGGCCGAAGGCGCGCTGGCGCGAGGACGCCCGCGCGATGCGCGCGCTCGGCCTGGGCACGGTCCGCATCGCCGAATTCGCCTGGTCCCGCATGGAGCCGGCCCCGGGGCAGTTCGACTGGGCCTGGCTGGACGAGGCGATCGACGTGCTCGCCGGCGAGGGCCTGTCGGTGGTGCTGGGCACGCCCACCGCGGCGCCGCCGCAGTGGCTGGTCGAGGCCCATCCCGACGTGCTGCCCGTGGGCGCCGACGGCCGCGTGAAGCCCTTCGGCGCGCGCCGGCATTACTGCTTCTCGAGCCCGTCGCTGGCCGAGGCCACGCGGCGCATCGTCACCGCGATGGCCCGTCGCTACGGCGGGCATCCGGCCGTCGTCGCCTGGCAGACCGACAACGAGTACGGCTGCCACGACACCACCCTGTCCTACTCGCCGGCCGCGCTGGCCGCGTTCCGGCGCTGGCTGCGGGCGCGCTACGAGACCGTCGAGCGCATGAACGAGGCCTGGGGCACCGCCTTCTGGGGCCTGCAGTTCTTGAGCTTCGAGCAGGTCGGCTTCCCGGTCGGCCAGCCGACGAGCCCGCTGCCCGCGCATGCGCTGGACTTCCGCCGCTTCGCCTCCGACGAGGTGGTGCGCTACAACCGGCTGCAGGTCGAGCTGATCCGCGCGCACGCGCCCGGCCGCCCGGTGCTGCACAACTTCATGGGCCTGTTCGCCGAGTTCGACCACCACGCCTGCGGCGCCGACCTGGACATCGCCGCCTGGGACAGCTATCCGCTTGGCCACGTCGACACGGCCGCGACCTTCCTCACCGAGGCCGAGCGCCAGCAATGGGCGCGCACCGGCCATCCGGACCTGACCGCCTTCCATCACGACCTGTACCGCGGCATCGGCCGCGGCCGGATGTGGGTGATGGAACAGCAGGCTGGGCCGGTGAACTGGGCCGACTGGAACGCGCTGCCGCTGCCCGGCATGGTCCGCGCGTGGACCTGGGAGGCCTTCGCGCACGGCGCGGAGCTGGTGTCCTACTTCCGCTGGCGCCAGTTGCCTTTCGGCCAGGAGCAGATGCATTCGGGGCTGAACCGCCCGGACGGCGCGCTGGACGACGGCGGCCGCGAAGCCGCTCAGGTCGGCGCCGAGATCGGGCGGCTGCTCGCCGCCGGCGATGCGGCGTCGCTGGCGATGCGGCCGGCGGCGGTCGCGCTGGTGATGGACTACCCGTCGCTGTGGATGGCGCAGATCCAGCCGCAGGGCAAGGACATGGCGGGCTTCGGCCCGATGCTGGCGTACTACGGCGCGCTGCGCCGGCTCGGGCTGGAC
>NZ_VOSR01000046.1:0-3550 GCF_007997345.1 Mitsuaria sp. TWR114 | reverse complement strand
ACCCGACCGACGAGACGCCAGTGACCGTGACGACGCTCACCAGCGTGCCGGCGGCCACCATCTGCGCGTTGTCGCTGAGACTGCCGAGCAACTTGCTCAGCGCCGATTCCCCCGCCTGGGCCGGTTTTCCGCCTTCTCCTTCCGGGCGCGGTGGCGCGGGCGGCGCCACGGCGACCGATTCGATGGCCCGCGACAATCCCCCGAAGCCCGGAAGCGGCGATCCAGCGGTGGCGGGTGCGGCTGATCCGGGGGGCGGACCGTACGCCGCCAGCACGGTGTGCAAGCCCAGCATGCGATAGCTCTCGAACTGGGACTCGTCGAAGAACTGGTCCGAGGTCGGTTGCTGCGGAAAGCGCTGGTTGCCGCGCCGGCTCTCCTCGGCATAGCGACGGACATCGAGCGGCAACCATGGACCGCGCGGATCGTCGTGCACCAGCGCGGGCTTGATCAGCAGCAGCGTGCCGTCCGGCGCGGCCGCATCGGCCTGGCCATATCGGATCCGCGCCCGCGCCACCGCCGCGCCGGACCGTTGCCGCTCCAGCGGCCCCGGCATGTTGGTGGTGAACTCGATGCCGATGCCCAGGTCGATGCGGATGCGGCGGACCGTCGAGAGCAGGTCGTCGTATTGGTAGTCGGGGTCCGCGCCGGCATCCACGACGACGATGTGACGGACCCGGCGCCGCACCATCTCGTACAGGCCGGTGTTGTCGAAATGCCCGCCGTCCGACAGGTTGACGAAGGCCGTCTCCGCGGAAGTGTTACCCCAGGCCTCATCGATCATCGTCGACAGGCCCAGCGCCGGTTCCGAACGTTCCTGGGGCCACTTCGGGGAACTCGCGCGCATCGGGTTGGGGGACCAGATGCCCAGCCGGACATTGAACAGCGTCATCACGAGCGCGAGCGGCACCGAGCTGTGATAGCCCATGTTCGGCGACGCCGCCGCGCCCGAGACGGTCATCGCGCATCCCAGGCTGATGCCGTCGATGTGAGGCGTCTGGAGGTAGTGCTTGGACGGGATGTAGCCGGTGGTCCTGCTGCCCGAGTAGAGCGGGGAGATGGTGAAGGCGACGGCTTTGCGGTCCTGCCACTCCAGGCGACTGCCCGTCGGCTTCACGAGGTTCAGGGCCACGTTGACGATGTGCATCAGCCGCGGGCGGGCGTCCCGCTCGGCATGCTTCTCGGGCCAGGTTTCGTGGATGGGCAGGTTGTCCTGCGGATCGAAACCGGTGAACCAGTGAGGCCGGCGATCCTCGTCGCGACGGCTGGCCGCCAGGTAGGCCCGCACGAGCCGGTTGCCGTAGAGGCTGTGAAGCGAGAACGCGTTGACGCCGATGCGGTAGGACGTGCCGAGCGCCAGGAGGGCGGCCACGAGCAGCGCCCCGACGAGCGGCAGCGGGTCGACCGTCGTCAGGAGGGAGGCGGTGTAGAAGTGGGCGGCTTCGTCCGTCCAGGGGGCGCAGCGCTTGCCGGCGTGGCCGCAGTCGAGCGGCCGGCAGCTTGAGCCCAGGCTGAAACGTGTCTCGGGATCCTGCGCCTTGAGCTTCGCGCAGACCATGCGCGAGAAGGCGGGCGCCTGCACATCGACGCCGAGCCGCGCCTCTTGCGCCTTCAGGTAGGGCTCATGCAGTCGCATCATGGCCGTGATCGCGTACGACAGGCCGGTCAGGAACAGCACGATGAAGACGATGGAGAGCAGGTCGGCGATGCGCATGCCGGTCTTGTCGGCGAACGACTCGGCCTTCTGGCGCCAGGCGGGCCCTTGTTTGCTGATGAACCCGATGGTCGCGAGCAACAGCCCGAGCACCCCCGTCCCGGCGCCGAAGGCCGCCGCCTGTCCGCCCTGCAGCTTGAACAGCGCGAGCATCTGGCTGGGCAGGTAGAACACGAGTCCGACGCCGAGGATCCAGCAGGCGGACGGCAACATCCAGCGCGCCGCGGCACGTGCCCACCACTCGCGTTCATCCTCCAGGCCGACGGGGCGCCGCCATCCGGCATAGACGGTGACGCCCACCCAGAACAGGGTCATCAACAGCGGCACGCCCCAGAGCGCCAGCAGACGCAGGTCGTGCGGGGGCAGGCCGATCTCGACGGGTTGCCACGGCAGCGCTTCGGGCGGCGGGGAGAAGGTGATCAGCCAGCGGATGACCCAATACAGCGCCGCGCCGGTGCCGCCGCCTGCGACGGTGACGGCGATGAAGGCCCAGCCATCCGCCGGACGCGTCCCCGGCTCCCGCGCCCGCGCCTTGCGCAGCACGAGTCCGCCCAGCAGTGACGCGGCGCCTTGAGTGAAGGCGCCCAGCACGAAGCCGAGCAGCGTGACCTGCCATTCGGGGTCGGGCGTGACGGCGGCGAGCGCCTGGCGCGCCCACCCCGGCAGCCAGATCGACCAGACGGGCCTGCCCGCGGGGTCGCGGACCTCCCAGCCGATCAGGCAGGTCAGCAGCAACGCGGCGGCGAACAGCGGCAGCACCATCTGCCAGGTGTCGTCCGGCCTGTCCGGGGGCGGCCCCTTGAGCCGCTCCTCCGTGCGCGCGGCCGCTGCGCCGGAGGAGGCCGGCGGCGCGCCGGCCTGCAGGTGCTGGACCGGCGATCGCGGCTTGCGCTTGGGCGGTGGCGCCGGCAGGTCCGACGCCATGTAGGCGATGGTCCAGACGATCAGCAGCCAGGCGGCCCACATCATGGCCTGACGCCAGCCGTCGCCCGGCAGCCCCGCCTGAAGCCAGGCGAGGTAGAGGCGCGGCAACAGCAGCACGCCCAACAGCGCGGGGATCCACACCATCCAGTTGAGCGTCAGGTTGCGCGCGTAGATCGCCAGCAGCGTGAGGAAGTCGGCGGACACGCCCCGCATCGGACTCAGGTAGCTGCTGAAGGCGCGCAGGCGCCGCACCGGTTGGGGCTCTTCCGACTGGGCGTCGCCGACCCGGCCCAGGGTGTCGAGCACCGCCGCCCGCGCATCGCTGAGCGCCGGCCCCTCGGTCTGGATCGGCGCCCGGGAGCCCATGCCGGCATTCATGTAGTCGGCCAGGCTCATGCCGGCGGCGTCGGCCTGGCGCAGCAGGGCCTCGTTGCGGATCCAGGCCGACAGCAGGCTGGTGATGTACCCGCCGCCGGAAACGGAGGACAGGTAGTGGAAGTCCCGCATGACGCCTTTGGCGGCGAGCCCCTGGATCACGCCCAGGCTGAAGGTCGCGCTGCGGATGCCGCCGCCCGACAGGCAGAGCGCCGCCGGAGCCTCATCCTCGCCCAGGCGATGGATCCAGGCGCGGAGCCACTTCAGGCGGGCATCGATCAGCGCCTCGCGCCACCGCTCGTAAGTCGCCCAGTCCGAGCTGACAGGGACTCGGGGATGGTCCTGCTTCCATCGTTGCCGCTGCGCTTCGTCGTCCCAGGGGGGCGGGACCTCGATCCGGCGGATCAGGGCCTGCAGACGCGGTCGCAGCGGGGGCAGCAGCGCCATGGCCTCGGCGATCAGGACCTCGTCGTCGCGCCGCGGCCATGGCTGTGCCAGCGTCTGGCGTTCGGACCCGTCTGGCACCGGGGGCGGTGCTTC
>NZ_VOSR01000459.1:0-2812 GCF_007997345.1 Mitsuaria sp. TWR114 | reverse complement strand
CGCTGGCGCAGGCCGCGGCGAACTACGAGACCGTGCCCGGCGCCGCCGGCTCCGGCCAGGTGAAGGTGGGCGACAAGGTCATCGAGGCGCCGAGCGCCACGCTGACCGCGGGCGGCCACAAGTTCGACGAGGACAGCACCAAGAAGATCGCCGCGTTCAAGAAGGAACTGGGCGAGGCGATGAAGGCGGCCGGTTATCCGTCCAAGGCCGATCCGGCCAAGATCAACACGCCGCTGGTGGTCGCGATCCTGAGCGTGCTGGTGCTGTACGTGACCATGGTCTACGGCCCGATCGCCGCGATGCTGGTCGAGCTGTTCCCGACCCGGATCCGCTACACCTCGATGAGCCTGCCGTACCACATCGGCAACGGCTGGTTCGGCGGCCTGCTGCCGTCGATCAGCTTCGCGATGGTGGCCCAGAACGGCAACATCTATCACGGCCTCTGGTACCCGATCGGCATCGCCGCGCTCACCCTGGTGGTCGGCCTGCTGTTCGTGCGCGAAACCAAGGACGTGGACATCTACGCCCGCGACTGAACGCGCGGCACGGACGAGGGACGCGGCGCGCGGCGCCCGTTCCCTCGAGGACCAGGGCGGCCTTCGGGCCGCCCTTTTTCATGGCGCCGGCCGCCGGTCCGGTCGCCCCTGCGATGGCCTTTGCGATCGCCTTTGCGATGGCGCGCATCGGCGCGGCCGAAGCGGCGCTCAGCCTGATGTCAGGCTGGCTTTCCACAATGGCCGCCAACCCGGTCGACCGTCGTGACCGGCAACCTCAAGAAGGAAACTCGCAGCCATGTGGAAACTCGTCCTTGGATTCATCGTCTTCGCCGCGGTGGCCCTGTTCGTGCTGATGAAGAGCGGCGGCAACATCGACCTGACGGGCGAGAAGCACGATGTGACCGGCGGCCACGTCGATCAGGCGGCGAGCGACGCGGCCTCGGCCGCGATCGCGGCGGCGTCCGCCGCGCTGCCCACCCAGGCGGCTTCGGCGGCCGCGTCGGGCGCTTCGCAGTAAACGTAGGCGGCGTCGGCGACGTCCACGACGTCCACGAACGGAGGACGGATCAGGCGATCCGTTCCTCGCCGGTGGCGCGCAGCGGCGCGTCGACCGGCAGGCGCATCACCATGCGCGTGCCTTCCTCGGGCTGCGAGATCACCTCGATCTGCCCGCCCAGCACATTCGTCACGATGTTGTGGACGATGTGCATGCCCAGGCCCGAGCCGCCCTTGCCGAGCTTGGTCGTGAAGAACGGATCGAAGATGCGCCGCACGACCGAGGCGTCCATGCCGCGTCCGTCGTCGCTGACGCTGAGCTCCACCTGACCGTCGTCGAGCCGGTGGCAGCTGACGGTCACCTGGCCGCGCTCGCGGCCCTCGAAGGCATGCACCAGCGCGTTCATCAGCAGGTTGGTCAGCACCTGGCCGAGCGCGCCGGGATAGCTGTTCATGCGCAGGTCCTCCCGCAGCTCGGTGACGATGCGGAACGGCGTGTGCTTGAAGCTGGGCTCGACCATCACCAGCACGTCCTCGACCACCTGGCTCAGCTCGAAGTCGCGGCGCGTGTCGCTGGTCTGGTCGATGGCGACCTGCTTGAAGTCGCGCACCAGGTCGGCGGCCTTCTGCACGTTGCGGTGCAGGATGTCCTGGCCGCGGCGCGTGTCCTTGACGAGTTCCTCGAGCTGGCTGCGGCGCATCGGCGTGTTGTCGGCCAGCATGCGGTCGAGCTTGTTCCAGCGGTCCTCCAGCGCGGAGACCACGGTCAGCGCGTTGCCCAGCGGCGTGTTCAGCTCATGCGCGACGCCGGCCACCAGGCGGCCCAGCGAAGCGAGCTTCTCCGACTCCACCAGCTCGCGCTGCGCAGTCTTGAGGTTGGCCAGCGCCTGCGTCAGCTCGGCGTTGGCCTCGGTCAGCTGCGCGGTGCGCTGCGCCACCTGGTCCTCGAGCGTGCTGGCATGGCCGCGCAGGTCGTCGAAGGCCTTGAGCAGCGCCAGCCGCATGCGCTCCATCGCCTTGCCGACGCGCGCGATCTCGTCCTCGCCGCCGAGCTCCAGCGGCTTGTCGAGCTGGCCGGAGGCCAGTTCGTCGGCCGCGCCGGACAGGCGATCGATCGGGCGCAGCACGCGGCGCTGCATGACGACCAGGATCAGCGCCAGCGACACCGTCAGCGTCAGCAGGCTGCGCCACAGCGCGTTCCACAGGTCGGCGCGCTTGCGCGCCATCAGCGGCTCGGCGCTCATGACGACGGTGAGCTTGGCGATCTCGCGGCCGTCGCGCATCACCGTGCGGGTCTCGCTGAGCGTCATCGCGTCGTCGGGCGAGCCGCGGTGGAACTCGACGAAGGCCTGCTGGGCGGAGTTCTCGGTCACGACGACCGAGACGAAGCGCGGGTCCTCCACTTGCGCCTTGACCATGGGTTCGGCCAGGTCGGGCGAGACCTGCCAGATCGGCTCGGCCAGCGACAGCGCCAGCACCTCCGACACGCGCGACAGGTCGCGCTGCAGGTCCTCCATCACGACGCGGCGGCTGAGCTGCTGCTCGTACAGCAGCACGCCGCCGGTCGGCAGGGCCAGGCCCACCAGCAGCGCCAGGATCACGGCGCTGCGCAACGAAGTCTTCATCAGGGCCACGTCCGTCCCTCTGTCCCACCCTTGTGACGGCCGATGATACGCACCGGGGAAGGCGGCCTCATGCGGCGAAACGCTCATCCGCGGCCAGCACGGTGACCCGGTTGCGGCCCTGCGCGCGGGATGAGCGCAGCGCCTGGTCGGCGCGGCCGAGGAAGTCGCGCGCCGTCTCGCCGTCGCCCAGCTGCG
>NZ_VOSR01000458.1:0-12665 GCF_007997345.1 Mitsuaria sp. TWR114 | reverse complement strand
GCCTTCCGCGAGCGCTGGCCCGTCACCGAGTTGACGCTGCACTTCCACAACACGCGCGGCATGGGCCTGGCCAACGTGATCGCCGCGATGGACGCGGGCGCGGACCGCTTCGACGCGTCGCTGGGCGGGCTGGGCGGCTGTCCCTACGCGCCGGGCGCGACCGGCAACGTCTGCACCGAGGAGATCGTGCACGCGCTGCAGTGCATGGGCTGCGACACCGGCGTGGACCTGCCGCGCCTGATCGCTGCGGCCAGGCGCCTGCCGGCGCTGATCGGCCACGCGGTGCCGAGCCAGATCGTCAGCGCCGGGCGCCGGCTCGACCTGCATCCGCGGCCTCGCGACTTCGAGGCGATCCGCGAGCGCGCGCTGGCCCGCGACGTCTGACGACGCGGTGGCCTCGGGCGCCCGCCCACGCCGTTTCCGAGCTTCTTTCGAGCCCAACGACAACGCCGCCACGAGCGGCCCTTTCTGGAGACAAGCCATGAACCCGACCCGCCGCCGCGTCACCGCGGTTGCCATCGCCGCCGCGCTGCTGGTGCCCTTGCAGGCCGCGCAGGCCCAGGCGCCGTATCCCAACAAGCCGATCACGATGCTGGTCGGCGCCGCGCCGGGCGGCACGACGGACATCGCCGCGCGCATGCTCGCCGAGCCGCTGGGCAAGGCGCTGGGCCAGACGGTGGTCGTCGACAACCGCTCGGGGGCGAGCGGCGCGCTCGCGGCCGTCGCGACCAAGCGCGCGGAGCCGGACGGCTACACGATCCTGATGCAGTACTCCGGCTATCACGTGATCACGCCGCACATCCAGAAGGCCGCCTGGGACCTGAAGGACCTGCGTCCCGTGGCCAACGTGCTGACCGCGCCGCAGCTGATCGTCGTGCGCGAGGGCGTGCCGGTGAAGACCGTGGCCGAGCTGATCGCCCACGCGAAGAAGAACCCCGGCAAGCTGTCCTTCGCCTCCTCGGGCAATGGGTCGCTGCAGCACGTGACCGGCGTGATGCTGGAACAGCAGGCCGGCATCCAGATGATCCACGTCCCCTACAAGGGCACCGGCCCGGCGCTGCAGGACCTGCTGGGCGGCCAGGTCGACCTCACCTTCGGCACGCCGCCGCCGTTCATGCCCTTCATCGCGTCGGGCAAGCTGCGCGCGGTGGCCGTGACCGGCAAGGAGCGCCTGAGCTCGCTGCCCGACGTGCCGACCGCCACCCAGGCCGGGCTGCCCCAGCTGGACGCCGGTTCGTGGTTCGCCGTGTTCGCGCCGGCGAAGACGCCGCAGGCGGTCGTCGACAAGCTGACTGCGGAGATCCAGAAGATCATGGCCACGCCCGAGTTCAAGAAGAAGGCCGCCGAGCTGGGCGCGACGGCGGACTACATGAATCCGCAGCAGTTGCAGGCGCACAGCGACGCCGAATTCCGGCGCTGGGGCAAGGTGATCGGCTCGGCCAAGATCCAGGCGGACTGAGCCACGCCCCCCCGGGCCCGGTCCATCGACCGCCCCGGAACGTCCAGGCGGGCCCTGGACCTTCGACAGCCGGCCATCCCGGGAGGGATGGGCCGGCTTCGCGCTTGTGGGGTTCCGCGAATCCCTGGCGCCTGATCGCCGTCCACCCCCGCGCGGGAGCGTCGGGTGGGCCGCGAATTGACCGAATCGATATTCCTCGGCCATCGGGCGGGAACTGCATTTCGCGTGACCGGAACTGATGCGCCCGTTGGCAGAAAACAAGATGCCGCGTTCTTGCGTGGCGCCCCTGCATTCCCCGTATGGAGTTTCACATGCCCTTTCTCCGAGGCTTTCTCAGATGCGTCGCCATGGCGGGCGCATTCGTGGCGATTCATGCCGCCGCGGCGCCGGTGATCAATATCGGATCGATGTTCGACTATCTGGGGTCGGACCGCAGCACGATACTGAAGCAGATTCGAAACACCGGGGATTCGACCGCATTCGTCAAGGTTTCCGTCAGCGAGATCGTTTACGGCGAATCCGGTGAAACCGAAGAGCGGCCCCTCGATACGCAGGGCCTCAGCGCCGGCGGGGGTGTGGGGCTGATCGCCAGCCCGATGCGGTTGATCGTCCCCGCGGGCGGCGTGCAGGCGACACGACTGCTGTTCCGAGGGGAACGCGATGTCGAGCGTCACTACCGCGTGCGCTTCATTCCGGTGCTGCCCGATGCCGGCGACGAGTTCGCGCTGGAGGAGGGCGAGCGCCAGAAATACCAGGAGGGTTTGCGGGCCGGTGTCAGCGTGCTGACCGGATATGGCGCGATCACGATCGTGCGGCCCGGTGAAAGCCGCTTCGATACCCGCATCGAACGGACCGCCGAGCGATTTTCCGTGCGCAATCTGGGCAATAGCACCATCGTGCTGGACGGATTGATGCAATGCGATGCCGCTCAAAAAGAATGCGCCGCGCCGATGGTGCGGCATGTCCGGCCCGGAGGCGACGTCGAGTTCGACAAACAGGCCGGCCCCGTCGTCATTTTCAACTTGGTGGAGGGAAACAAACAGAGCGCGATCACGATCAAGTAGTCATTTGAATCATCCGATATCCAATCCTTTCCAATTCAATATGTTCAAGTCCATTCGATTCCTCAAGACCGCCATCGCCGCCGGCGTTTTCGCCGCAGCTTCCACCGCCGCGATGGCGGAAACCAAGGACCTGACGATCTCGGTCGTCGCCGAAATCCCGACCGCCGCCTTCTACGTCACCCCGTCCGCGGGCTGGAACGCGTCGGAAGTCCAGAACTTCGGCTACAGCAACGGCAGCCTGCAGGCCATGAGCCGCTCGCTGGAGATGAAGAGCACGATCGGCGCGATCAAGGCCTTCCTGCTGAACACGGCCGAGATGACGGGCACCGGCGCCAACAAGGTGGCGCTCGACGTGACCGTGAACGGCCAGAAGGTGGCCGTCGGCGCGGGCCAGTCGATCGAGGTGCTGGCCAAGGCGCCCGCCGCCACCGGCCAACGCGTCCCGCTGGTCCTGACCCCGACCACCGCCACCCCCGCACCGGGCATCTACACCGGCCAGGTGGCCATGGTGTTCGACTCCGTCATCTGATGGCATGAGGGCGCTCCGGCGCCCTTTTTTCCCCCCGCCTTGTCATGAAGCAATCCAAAAGACTGATCTGGCCGTTCGCGGTGTCCATGGCCCTGGCCGGGGAAGGTCCGGCGGCAGCACCGAACTTCCAGGAGCTGCCGCTGACCGCCCAGAGCAGGAGCCTGCCCAGCGACTTCAAGGACCACTTCTTCGATGTGCCGCTGGCGATGCGGGTGGAGATCGACGGCCAGTTCCTGTCGGACGCGATGGGCGTGCTGACGGAGGCCGGACGGGTCCAGTTGATCGAATGGATGCGGGAGTCCGGCGACAGCCCCCAGGACGCGGCGCGATGGTTCCAGTTCCTGCGGGAACCGCGCGCGCTGGGCGCCTGTGGCGGCGATTGCGGCGATGTCGTCGCGCTCCACTACAACCTGCAGACCTCCACCTTGTCGATCGTGACCTCCCAGGCCGAGCGTGCCGGGACGGTCGATCGATACCACCACCTGCCCGACGGCGGCAGTCGTGGACTGCTGCTGCGCAATGCGTTGAACGTGGCCGGCGGCGAACGCCAGAGCCTCGCGGCGCGCTACACCGTCGATGCGATCGGCAGCGTCGGTCAATGGACCGGCATCGGCACCGTGCTGGGCTCGCAGAGCGCCCTGGCGGACGGTGAGCGCCGCCACCTCGTCTCGCGGCTGTACCTGCAGCGGGAAACGCACGGTCATTTCGTCCGGGCCGGGTTCTTCGTCCCGGACTACCAGGGGCGCTTGCGCGCGCCACGCGCGCCGGACGCCTTCCCCGACACGACCGCCGGCGTGATGGTCGGTACTTCGGACGCGCTGGAGATCGCGCAGTCCTCGCCGAGCATGGCGCCGCTGCATGTCACCGCCAACCGCCAGGGCGTGGTCGAAGTCTTCCGCGACGGGCTGCTGCTCTACACCCAGCCGGTGGAGGCGGGCCTGCAGACGATCAACACGACCTCGCTGCCCGCCGGGGTCTACGAGGTGGAAGTGCGGCTGGTCGAGGACGGCCAGCTGTCCTCGACGCGTACCGAGCTGATCTACAAGCCGACCACCTGGGGCGATACCGGACGACGCTGGCGCTATGCGCTGTTCGGTGGGCAGGAGCGTGCCGTGTTCGGCAAGTCCGGCCGGGACGCCGACGACCTGACCGCCGGCGGGGCGGTGAATTACCTGGCGCATGCGCAACTGGTGCTGGGCGCGTCGATCCAGCAGACGGGCGATCGCCGGACGGCGAGCGCCTCGGCGGACTGGGCGGTCACCGATGCCGCCAAGCTGTTCGTCAGCGGATTCCACTCCAGCGAGCGTGGCTTCGGCTTCGACCTTCAATCGATGCTCCTGTACCGCGGCGGCAGCCTGGCCGTCAGCCACAACGAGGCGCGGGAGGCGTCGTCCCGTCTCCTCGCAGCGAGCTCGCGAGAGCGGCTGGCCAGCAGCTCGATCGCCTGGTCCCACCAGTGGTCGACCCGCACCCAGGTCAGCGGCTACCTGACACACACCCAGGGCCGCACGCGGGGCACCGGCCTCGACCTGGGCCTGACCCATCAGCGCAAGCTGTTCGGCTCGGACGCCCACCTCCGGTTCTCGGCCTTCGATCGACCGCTGGGCACCCTCGGCCGGCGGGATCGCGGCCTGAACCTCACCTTGACCATGGCCCTGGGCGATAGCCGGCGCAGCTACAGCATGAGCGCCGGCACCCGCAGCGACGCGCAGGGCGGACGGGATCACCATGCCAGCCTGGGCGTCCGCCAGAGCCTGGACCATCCCGCGCTGAGGCAGGTCGGCCTCACCGCCTCGATGGACCGCCATGGCCTCGGCCTGAACGGCACGGCGCTGTTGCGTCACGAGCTCGTCGAGGGCGACCTCTTCGCGCAGCGCTCCTCTTTGAACGGAGCGTGGAGCGGCGGCGCCAACCTGAACAGCGCGGTGGCCATCGGCGCTGGCGGCGTGGCGGTCTCCGGCGACCAGCAGGCCGCCTGGGCCGATGCCGGCATGATCATCGACGTCGACACCGACCTGCCGGAAGCCAGCCTGTGGGCACAGGACGTGCACGGTGCCGGCCTGCAGCTCCACGCCGGACGGAACTTCGTCCCGGTGACGGCCTATCGGGCCGGCAAGCTGCACCTGGAGTTCGACGCGGTCGCGGCGCCCTCCGCGGTCGTGCAGCCCTCGCTGCTGCCGTATCACCTGAACAAGGGCGGCGTCGGCTACCAGACCGTGCGGGTGCTGAAGACCGTGACGGTCATCGGCCGCCTGGTCGACCATCAACAGCAGCCGATCCGTGGCGGGCGTGTCACCAACCATGCCGGCCACGCGGTGACCGAGGCCGACGGCCTCTTCGCGCTCGAGATGAGCGAGCGCAATCCGCAGCTCGTCGTCAAGCATGCCGACCTGGGCGAATGCCTCGCGGAGCTGGCGCCCGACCGCGCCCAGCGCGAGGGCGATGTCCTGCTGCTGGGCGATGTCTCGTGTCTGGTCGAGGCGGAGCTTCCCCCCGAGGAGCAGGCGCCGCCGCGCGCCGCCGCGCTCCGTGGTCGGAGCCCGCTATGAGCCGCGAGTGCCTCCGCTGCCGGTTGAAACGCGCGCTCGCGCGCTGCGCCGCGGGTCGAATGGCGACATGCGCGTGGCTGCTGGTCGCGAGCGGCTTGGCCCTTGCCGCGGACGTGCGCATCACGGCGGAGTTCAAGCCCTCCGTCTTCAATCCCGGCAAGACCGCGTTCATCAACACGACGCCGATCTCCGGTTACTGCGTCAACTATCCCGGGGAGTGTCCGAACGGCAAATTCACGATTGCCCTTCCGCTGGGAACGGTCCACTTTGGCGAATTGCTGCCCGGTGCGCCGAATCGTGAGTCCATCTACTTCCGTGTCCCCAGCGAGTTCGTCGACGTGACGGTCCGGCATGCGGTGTCCGGAGAACCGGCCATCGTGCGGTTCCGGGTCAGCGTCTTCTCCGCGATGTACCAGATCGATGGCCTGGCCAGCGGCGCCAGCGATGCCTATGGGGCCCATGCGGCCCTCTGGCAGGACGGCGTCCGGTGGGTCTATCCCGCGGCGCCGTGCACCTACTCGGGCGTCGGCGGGATCGGCTGGGACTTCTACCACTTCGCGTGGGGGACGCCGCCTGTCACCCACACCACGCCTTGCGTCAAGAAGCCGTCACGGGTCATCCCGACGAGGGAGCGCTTCCGGCTCACCAACCACTCCGTCGCGTATGAGTTGGTGACGCCCAATCCCTTCGGGATGAAGAACGGTGTCTATCGAGGTAGCCAGGTCTTCAGCGTGTCGCCGCACGGCGACTTCGACTTCGGAGACAAGGCGATCCCGTCCCGTTCCAGCATTGAGCTCGAGTTCGAGCTGACCGTCGCCCATCACTTCCAGCTCGACATGTCCGACGCCGCCAGGCGGGCGGTACTGGAGCCACCGCGGGGTTGGGGCGAATGGCTGGCGGGCGCCGCGGCGCCGACCAAGCTGGGGCGTGACCTGGGCTTCGTCCTCAGCCTCAGCGCTCCGGTGACGGTCAGTCTGGGGTGCGCGTCGACCGATGGTCGCCGGTGCCGACTGGACAACGGACAGGGCAGTCGCGTGCCCTATTCGGTGGCGCTGAGCATTCCGGGGATCGTCACCAACGCGGCGCAGCCCGTGTCGAGGCTGGAGATGACCACCGATCAGATTCGGTCCCTGAGCCCCGCCCAGGGATTCACTGCCAACGCCAAATCCAGGATCCACGTGGAGGCCGGGGAGCAGAGCGTCGCGGAAATGATCAAGCACCCCGGCAGCAAGTACGCCGACGTCTTCACGCTGACCTTCGACGCACAGACCGACTGACCGACCATGAACAGATTCCTGACCGCCATCGCCGCCCTCCTGGCGCTCCTGGTCCTGCCGTGCGCCCACGCGGCGGACGTGAAGATCACCGCCCAGTTCAAGCCCTCGGTGCTCGATCCGACGCGGTCGACCTTCGTCAACACGACGCCCCAGAGCGGGTTCTGCGTGATCGTCCCATCGGAATGTGGGCCCGGCGACTTCAGCATCAACCTGCCGCTGGGCAACGTGAGTTACCGGCCGCTCCAGCCCAATGCGGCCGATGCTGATTCGGTCTATCTCCGCTTCCCGAGCGACTTCATCACGGTGCCGGTGACGCATCAAACGACCGGCCAGACCGCCGAGGTCAAGTTCCGGATCGTGTCGTACGCCGGGCGATACAACATCCGGAACATCGCGCCCAATGACCACAACAACCTCTGGGCGGGCGGCTCCTGGGTGAACGGCGCCGGGCCCTGCATCACGACCGGCATGGCTTACTACAGCACCAACCAGTACTACTTCAGGTGGTGGACTCCCCCTGCGGCCGCCACCCAGCCCTGCGTGAAGAAGCCCACCCGGACCATTCCGACCGGTGACTTCTGGCTGGAGGGCGGTCGTCATTCGGTGAGCTACGCGCTTGTCACGCCCAGTCCGCTGAGCATGCGCAACGGCATTTACCGGGGAAAGCTGACCCTGGTGAATGGCCGGGGCGGGCATTTCGACTTCGGGGCGCAAGCCATCATCGAACGGGTCTATGTGGAAGTGGAGTTCGAACTGACAGTCGAGCATGAGTTCCAGCTCACCATGCCCGATGCCGCGAAACGAGCCGTGCTGGAGCCGCCGCGCGGCTGGACGGAATGGTTGGCGGGCGGCGCGGCGCCGCCCCGGCTCAGCCGCGACCTGCCCTTCGTGATCAGCCTCAGCGCGCCGGTGAAGCTCAGCCTGAGCTGCGCCTCCACCGACGGCCAGCGGTGCCGGCTGGACGATGGCGCGGGCAGCCGCGCGCCGTACTCGGTGGCGCTGAGCATGCCGGGGATCGTCACCGACAGCGGCCAGCCGGTCTCACGGATGGAGATCACCACCGATCAGCCACGCGCGTTGAGGCCGGCCCTCGGGTACGCGGTGAACGCGAAGTCGAAGATCCATGTGGAAGCGGGAGAGCAGAGCGTCGCCGACATGGCCAGGCGCCCGGGCAGCAAGTACGCCGACGTCTTCACGCTGACCTTCGACGCCCAGATCAACTGAGCGTCGCGCCACGCGGCCCGCGTCCACCAGGCCAGCGTCAGATCGCCACCAGCCCCCGGATCTCCGGCGTCTGCATGTCCGCGTTGCTCCCGCGCGCGATCACGCTGCCGCGCTCCAGCACCAGGAACTCGTCGGCCAGCTCGGCGGCGAAGTCGTAGTACTGCTCGCACAGCAGGATCGCGACCGGATGGCCGTCCAGGCCTTCGTCGGCCAGCCGCCGGATCACCCGCCCGATGTCCTTGATGATGCTCGGCTGGATGCCCTCGGTGGGCTCGTCCAGGATCAGCAGCCGCGGCGACGCCGCCAGCGCCCGCGCGATCGCGAGCTGCTGCTGCTGACCGCCCGACAGGTCGCCGCCGCGGCGCTTGAGCATCTGCTTGAGCACCGGGAACAGCGCGTACAGGTGTTCCGGCACCGGCGTGCCGCCGGGCTTGCTCGCCAGGCCCATGCGCAGGTTCTCCTCGACGGTCAGCCGGGCGAAGATCTCCCGCCCCTGAGGCACGTAGCCGATGCCCGCGCGGGCGCGCTGGTAGGGCGTGGCGTGCGAGATGTCCCGGCCCGCCAGCGACACGCTGCCGGCACGGATCGGCACCAGGCCCATCAAGCTCTTGAGCAGGCTGGTCTTGCCCACGCCATTGCGGCCGAGCAGCACCGTGATGCGTCCCGGTGTCGCGCTCACCGACACATCGCGCAGGATGTGCGAGCCGCCGTAGTACTGGTGGAGGCCTCGCGCCTCGAGCATCGGCGCGGGCGCCGCGTCGCCGGCGGCCACCGCCGCGGTCCGGTCCTGAAGCTCAACGTCCAAGGTACACCTCGATCACGCGTTCATCCGCCTGCACCTGCGCCAGCGTGCCCTCGGCGAGCACCGAGCCCTCCGCCAGCACCGTCACCTTCTCCGCGATGCGGTCGACGAAGCCCATGTCGTGCTCCACGACGATGAGGCTGTGCCGTCCCTTTAGCGTCAGGATCAGCTCGGCGGTGCGCTCGGTTTCCTGGTCGGTCATGCCGGCCACCGGCTCGTCCAGCAGCAGCAGCTTGGGGTCCTGCACCAGCAGCATGCCGATCTCCAGCCATTGCTTCTGGCCGTGGCTCAGCAGCCCGGCGGCGCGCGTCATCTGGTCCTGCAGCCGGATCAGCGTCAGCACCTCGGCGAGCCGGTCCTTCTGCGCGCCGCTGAGCACGCCCCACAGCGAGGCGCGCAGCGCCCGCGATCCCTGCAGCGCGAGCTCCAGGTTCTCGTACACGCTGAGCGCCTCGAAGACCGTCGGCCGCTGGAACTTGCGACCGATGCCCAACTGCGCGATCTCGGCCTCGCTGTGGCGCAGCAGGTCGATGGTGCCGCCGAAGAAGACGGTGCCGCGGTCCGGCCGCGTCTTGCCGGTGATGATGTCCATCATCGTGGTCTTGCCCGCGCCGTTGGGGCCGATGATGCAGCGCAGCTCGCCGGGTGCGATGTCCAGCGACAGGCCGTTGATCGCGCGGAAGCCGTCGAAGCTGACGTGCACGTCTTCCAGGTACAGGATGCGGCCATGCGCCAGGTCCAGTTCGCCGGGCCGCACCACGCGGCCGTAGCCGGGGCCGCTGGCGGCGCGCAGGCGCTCGCCGCCTTGCTCGAGCAGGTCGGGGCTCATGCCGTGGCCTCCCCGGTCTTGCGGGCGGACTTCGCGCCGAACTTGCGCTTGAGCAGTCCCGCGATGCCATCGGGCATGAAGAGCGTGACCGCGACGAAGAGCGCGCCCAGCAGGTAGAGCCAGTACTCCGGCGCGAACTGCGTCAGCCAGCTCTTCGCCCCGTTGACCGCGAAGGCGCCGGCGATCGGGCCGGCGAGCGTGCCGCGGCCGCCGACCGCCGCCCACACGGCGATCTCGATCGAGTTGGCGACGCTCATCTCGCCGGGATTGATGATGCCGACCTGCGGCACGTACAGCGCGCCGGCCAGGCCGCAGATCAGCGCCGACAGCACCCAGGCGGCCAGCTTGTAGGGCAGCGGCGAGTAGCCGCAGAACATCAGCCGCGACTCGGCGTCGCGCACCGCGCTGAGCACGCGGCCGAACTTGGCACGTGTCAGCCAGCGCAGGCCGAGGTAGCAGCCGATCAGCGCGACGGCGCTCAGCACGAACAGCGTCATCCGCATGCCCGGCGTCGTGATGGACAGGCCCAGCAGCCGCTTGAAGTCGGTGAAGCCGTTGTTGCCGCCGAAGCCGGTCTCGTTGCGGAAGAAGAGCAGCATCGCCGCGTAGGTCATCGCCTGCGTGATGATCGAGAAGTACACGCCCTTGATGCGCGAGCGGAAGGCGAAGAAGCCGAAGACGAAGGCGATGCCGCCCGGCACCAGCAGGACCAGCAGCATCGTCGCGAGGAAGCTGTCGCTGAGCGCCCAGTGCCAGGGCAGCTCCTTCCAGTCGAGGAAGACCATGAAGTCGGGCAGCGCGCTGCGGTACTGGCCGTCGGTGCCGATCTGGCGCATCAGGTACATGCCCATCGCATAGCCGCCCAGCGCGAAGTACAGGCCGTGTCCCAGCGACAGGATGCCGGCGAAGCCCCAGATCAGGTCCATCGCCAGCGCGCACATCGCGTAGCAGCAGAACTTGCCGAGCAGGCTGATCCAGTAGCCGTCCACATGCAGCGGATGGTCGGCTGGGACCAGCAGGTTGAGCGCCGGCAGCAGCGCGCAGGCGACGGTCATGGCGGCCAGCACGGCCAGCCAGCCGGCGCGGCCGAGCAGCGCGGGGCGCTGCGGCAGCTGCAAGGGCGACGCGGGGCCGGTCGATGCGCCCGGGGGCGGCATGGCTCCGGGCGTGGCGCCTGATGCCGTGACCGGGGACGCGTCCGCGACAGGCAAGGCGGTCGCCGGGTCGTGCGCGGCGGGGTTGGTGGAGGAGGGCAGGCTCATGGCGAGGGCGGCGGGATCGGCGCGCATTCAGGTCTCCTGGGCGCGGCCCTTGACCGCGAACAGGCCTTGGGGGCGCTTCTGGATGAAGACGATGATGAAGAGCAGCACGGCGATCTTGGCCAGCACCGCGCCGACGACGCCTTCGAGCGCCTTGTTGGCCAGGCCCAGTCCGAGCGCCGCGAGCACGGTGCCCGCCAGTTGGCCGACGCCGCCGAGCACGACCACCATGAAGGCGTCGACGATGTAGCTCTGGCCCAGGTCCGGGCCGACGTTGCCGACCTGGCTCAGCGCGCAGCCGGCCAGGCCCGCCAGGCCCGAGCCGAGCGCGAAGGCATAGGTGTCCACGCGCGCGGTAGGCACGCCCATGCAGGAGGCGATCGGCCGGTTCTGGGTGACGGCGCGGACGAAGAGCCCCAGCCGCGTGCGCGCGATCAGCAGCGACATGCCGCCCAGCACCACCAGCGCGAAGCCGATGATCACGAGCCGGTTGGTCGGCAGGGCCAGGCCGGGCAGCAGCGCGAGCGAGCCGCCCATCCAGGACGGGCTTTCGACCGCGACGTTCTGCGCGCCGAAGAGCGAGCGCACCGCCTGCATCAGCACCAGGCTCAGGCCCCAGGTGGCCAGCAGCGTTTCGAGCGGGCGGCCGTAGAGCCAGCGGATCACGGTGCGTTCCAGCGCGGCGCCGACCAGCGCCGAGGCGAGGAAGGCGGCCGGCATCGCGACGAGCAGGTAGGCGTCGAACCAGGCCGGTGCCCACTGGCGGAAGGCCACCTGCACCAGGTAGGTCGCGTAGGCGCCGATCATCATCAGCTCCCCATGCGCCATGTTGATCACGCCCATCAGGCCGTAGGTGATGGCCAGGCCCAGCGCGACCAGCAGCAGGATGCTGGCCAGGCTGATGCCGGTGAACAGGGCGCCCAGGCGCTCGCCCCAGGCCAGCCGGTCCTCGACGGCGCGCAGCGAGCGCTGCAGCGCGCGCTTCACCTCGGGATGCTGCTCCTCGGCGAGCCGCTGGTTCAGCAGCAGGCGGGTTTCGGGGCTGCGGGATTCGCCGAGCTGCTTCGCGGCGTCCAGGCGCTTGCCGTCGTCGGGGCTCGCGGCGAGCGCGGCGGCGCGGGCCAGTGTCAGAGCGTCCAGGACGGTGCTGTCGCGTTCCTTGGCGATCGCGACGTCGAGCAGGGCGACGCGTGATTCATCGCCACCGGCGTCGAGCAAGGCCTTCGCGGCGGCGAGGCGCTCGGAGCGGTCCGCGCTCGACAGCCGCAGCGCGGCCAGCGCGCCATCGAGCGCGCCGCGCAGGCGGTTGTTGAGCATCACGTCCTCGAGGGAGGACGCGGCCTCGGCGGCCAGTGTCACCGCCGCGCCGGTCGCGGCATCGACGACGCCGGCCTCGGAGGCGATCAGCACGCGCTGGTCGGGACCGAGCTTGAGGCGTTCATCCGCCAGCGCCTGCAGCAGCGGGGTCAGCGCCTGCAGCAGCTGGGCGACCAGGCGGCCGATCGCGGCGATGCGGTCGTCGGTCTCGCCCTGCGCGACGGCCAGCGCCTGGGGTTGCGTCAGCGCATGGGCCGCCGGGGCGAACGCCAGGAAGGCCGCTGGCAGGCAAGCGGCCAGCCAGCGAAGGAACAGGTTCATCGGGCGCTCCGATCCATGGACTGCACAGGACGCTG